>JAOZKX010000414.1 GCA_029935135.1 Desulfocapsa sp. | reverse complement strand
ATCCGGCTCCGCTTTACAGAAGGTGCTCTTACCGCTATTGCTAAAAAAGCATTAAGCCGGAAATCCGGGGCCCGTGGACTGCGATCTGTAATGGAGGCTGCGATGCTCGAAGTGATGTATGAACTTCCATCCAAAGAGAATGTACAGGAATGCGTTATCAGCGAACAGGTCATTAATGACGGAGACTACCCCGTTATCCTTTATGGGAACCCTTCAGAGGATGAACAGCTTAAAAGTGCCTAGAGAGTCATTCTAAAACTTTTATCATTAATTAAACAATACGATTAACTCTATGAAAACAGATCTTTTCCCTCTTATGTCTTTGCGTGACATTGTCATCTTTCCGCATATGGTTGCACCTCTGGTTGTCGGCAGAAGTAAATCCATTCATGCCCTCGAAGATGCCATGGAAAAACGCACCGAGATTTTCCTGGTCACCCAGCAGGATTCTAAAGTAGATGACCCGGAAGAAAATGACATTTACAGAGTAGGAACACTCGCTGTTGTTATGCAGCTCCTTCGCCTACCTGATGGAACGATTAAAGCGCTGGTTGAAGGGAAACGACGTGCTGAGGTCGTCTCTTTTCTCCACCATGAAGAATTTATGCAGGCTGAAATTCACTATCTGGAAGATACTGATTCCGAGTCCAGCGAAACAGTGATCTTTGTACGTCAATTACGAGATTTATTTCAGCAATTTGCAAGCTTGAACAAGAAAATCCCACGTGAAGTTCTAAAGTCGATAAAAACCATCGAAGATAACACAAAGCTTGTTCATATCATCAGTGCTCACCTGCCTCTGCAATCCACTGAAAAGCAAATGGTCCTTGAAATTGACTCCATTCCTCAAAAAATTGAAAAGCTTCTCGAATTTATTAACAGAGAAATAGAGCTTGCCAACCTCGAAAAAGACATTAATTCCAGGGTGAAGAAGCGCATGGCCAAAACCCAGCGTAATTATTTCCTTGGTGAAAAAGTCAAAGTAATTCAGAGTGAAATTGGCCAGAACGAAGAGGGGCTTGATGAACTTGGTGAACTCGAAGAAAATATAAAGAAAAAAAAGCTGCCGGGAAAGGTACGCGAGCAGGCAACAAAAGAATTTAAAAAGCTTCGCAACATGCCGCCCATGTCTGCAGAAACTACAGTTGTCAGAAATTATATCGATTGTATTCTCACACTTCCATGGAACAAAAGGAGTCGATCAAGCCTTGATATTAATAAGGCCGAAACCATCCTCAACGAAGATCACTATGGACTCGACAAGCCAAAGGAAAGAATTCTTGAATACCTTGCCGTTCAGGCTCAGGTAAAAAAACTACAAGGACCTATAATCTGTCTTGTGGGTCCTCCAGGAGTAGGAAAAACGTCAATCAGCCGTTCTATCGCCCGAGCCATGGGGCGTAAGTTTGTTCGTCTCTCTCTGGGTGGTGTTCGTGACGAAGCTGAAATTCGAGGGCACCGCCGCACCTATGTTGGTGCAATGCCTGGAAAAATAATCCAATCGATGCAAAAAGCAGGGGTGGCCAACCCTGTGTTTTGCCTTGATGAAGTCGACAAGATGAGTACTGACTTCAGAGGTGATCCGTCCTCAGCATTATTAGAAGTACTTGATCCTGAACAAAACAATGCCTTTAACGACCACTACCTGGATCTCGACTATGATCTTTCTGATATCTTTTTTATCACCACTGCCAACAATCTCGAAGGAATTCCGCTGCCCCTGCAGGACAGAATGGAGATTATTCGTTTAAATGGCTATACTGAGGAAGAAAAAAGAAATATTGCCAAACAATTTCTTATCCCGAAACAGCTTAAACTCAATGGTTTCAAATCCAAAGATATCTCTCTCACAGATGGCGGCATCCTAGAAGTTATTCGTCGCTACACACGGGAAGCTGGTGTACGGAATTTTGAAAGAACTATTGCTTCAATTTGTCGTAAGGTTGCCAGGGAAAGATTGAAGAGTAAAGATAAAAAGAAAACATATAGAATTTCAGCTAACTCAATTGTTAAATATCTTGGTACTCCAAAATACCGGTACGGCTTAGCAGAAGTACGAGATGAAGTTGGTCTTACAACTGGTCTTGCCTGGACATCTGTAGGTGGTGAACTACTCCAAATTGAAGTCACCATAATGCCAGGTACGGGCAAGATGATCGTAACCGGTAAGTTAGGTGACGTCATGCAGGAATCTGCACAGGCTGCCCTTAGTTATGTCCGTTCACGTGCTATGCTGCTTGGTCTTGATCCTGATTTTTATCAAAAAATTGATATCCACATGCATGTCCCTGAAGGAGCGATTCCTAAAGATGGACCTTCAGCCGGTATAACCATCGCGACTACGCTCGTTTCCGCCATCCTGAAACTACCGGTACGCCATGAACTTGCAATGACCGGGGAAATCACCCTGAGGGGCAGGATACTGCCAATTGGTGGACTCACTGAGAAACTGCTTGCGGCGAGACGTGGAAAGATTAAAGAAGTTATTATCCCAAAAGAAAATAAAAGAAATCTTGCTGATGTTCCAGATAAAATTAAAAAGAGTTTAACTATCCACTGTGTTGAAAGTGTTGACGAAG
>JAOZKX010000413.1 GCA_029935135.1 Desulfocapsa sp. | reverse complement strand
ACCCATGATGTGGATGAGGCTCTGCTTCTGGCCGATGATCTCTACCTGCTCAGTGTGAAACCCATGGGGATCGTGGAAAAAATAGAGCTTCATGTCGATAAACCCAGGCGTTTTGATAATCCTGAACTCCTTGCCGTGAAGGATGGAATTATGCAAAAGCTGGAGGGGGATATTGAGCATGTTGCGCAGTAATCTTCTGGCTCTTGGGATATTTGTTTCCCTTTTTATCCTCTGGGAAACGGCCTGCAGAATTTTTGCTGTACCGATCTTTATTCTACCGCCTCCAACGAGCATTGTTCAGACTGCTGTGTTGCAGGCCCCGATGATCCTGCCCCATGCCCTGACCACCGGCCTGGAGATTGTTTGCGGTATTGCACTGGCTCTGGCTGTGGCCATTCCCCTGGCCATGGGCATGTTTGCCTGGCCCTGGTTGGAAAAGGCACTCTCACCCTTCCTTGTTGCCTCCCAGGCCATACCTGTCTTTGCCCTGGCACCTCTATTGGTGGTGTGGCTGGGATATGGGATTGCAGGGAAGGTTCTGATGGCTGCTATTATTATTTTTTTCCCTATCACCGTCAGCCTGTTAGAAGGCTTTAAGGGATGTGACCGCGAATTTCAGGTTCTCTTTCGTCTTATGGGCGCAGGGTTCTGGCAGACCATGCGTCTGCTCTACTGGCCCTGGGCTCTGCCCCATTTTTTTTCAGGTCTGCGAGTGGGGGTGACAGTTGCCACCATTGGGGCGGTGATTGGGGAGTGGGTCGGGGCCCAGAGGGGTCTGGGTTTTTTGATGATTCAGGCCAATGCCCGCTTAAAGGTCGATCTTGTTTTTGCCGTCATTCTCTGGCTGTCTCTTATGGGACTGTTCCTCTGGTTTGGAGTAGGATGGCTGGAAAAAAAGAGTATTCACTGGAAAAAATCAATACCTGTTAATCTTATATGAGGATAGTGAAGTTATGAAAAAACAATTATCTGCAATTTTTGTCGTCTGTACATTTCTTTTTTGTGCAAGCTCAGTGTCAGCCCAGAAACTGACCCTGATGCTGGACTGGTTTCCAAACATTGATCATCTCCCCATCTATGTGGCACAGGAGAGGGGGCTGTTTAAGGAAAAGGGATTGGAAGTAGAGATCATTTCGCCCTCTGAGACGGCAGATGGCTTGAAGCTTGCCGCTTCCGGAAATGTGGATATGGCAGTTTCCTATGAGCCTCAGACCATTATTGCCGCCTCGGCCGGTCTGGATGTCAAGGTAGTTGGGAGATTGGTGGAACATCCCCTGACCACGCTTCTTTTCTTGCAAGACAAAGGTATAAAGACACCCAAGGATCTGGAAGGAAAGAAGATCGGCTATACGGTACCAGGACTTATGGATGTTATGCTCAAGGCCTTTATGAGTATTAACGAAGTTCAGAACTATGAGGCCATTAATGTGGGATTTACCATCGTGCCGGCCCTGGTTGCAGGCAATGTGGATGCGGTGATGGGTCCTTTTAAGACCTATGAAACAGTGACCATGGCCCACCAGAATCTTACAGCTGACTATTTTGAGCTGGAGAAGTGGGGGATTCCTGACTATGAAGAGTTGATCTTCGTCTGTGGGGCCAGGACGCTAAAAGAAAAAGGAGAGAGGGTTAAGGGATTTATTCAGGCGGTGGAGGCGGCAACGGCTTACATGCGTGCGCATCCCGAAGCGGCTTTGCAGACCTACCTGAAGGCCTTGCCCGAAGTCGATCCTCGTATTGAAACCGATGCCTTTCATCTGACCCTTCCCTTTTATGCTGCTCCCGGCGGTTCGGATGTTGTGGCCTGGCAGCATTTTGCTGATTTTTCCCTCAAGCATGGCTTGATTGAGAAACCGGTCAAGGCAGCAGAACTGATTCATGTCTGGTAGCAGGAAGAATGTGAGAGAGGAGAATTTACTATGAAGACCTATTGCCGGACATTGACCATTGCCGGGTCTGACAGCGGCGGTGGTGCTGGGATTCAGGCAGATTTGAAAACATTTTCTGCCCTTGGCTGTTATGGCATGTCGGTGATAACGGCCCTGACTGCTCAAAATACGGTCACTGTCACCGGTATTCAAGCCGTCCCTGCGGAATTCATTGCTCTGCAGATGGATGCGGTTATGAGCGACATCGGTGCCGATGCTGTGAAGATCGGTATGCTCCATTCTCCAGAGGTAATCAGAGTTGTGGCTCAATGTCTGCAAAAGTATGACTGCCAGACCATTGTTCTTGATCCGGTGATGGTGACCAGAAATGGAGACAAACTCCTGCAGGATGATGCGGTGCAGGCCCTGAAAGACCAGCTCTTTTCCCAGGCCACAGTTATTACCCCCAACCTTGCAGAGGCCTCGTTGTTGCTGGGCCGGGAGGTGACGAAGCGGTCAGAGATGGCTGTTGCCTGCCGGGATCTGGCAGAACTGGGTTGTGAGCGAGTGTTTCTTAAAGGTGGCGCCCTGACTGGTTCAAGCAGTGTAGATATTTTCTATGATCATCTGAGTGGGGATATTGTGGAACTGGAAAGTCCAAGGGTTGATACTCCCAACAGTCACGGGACCGGGTGTACCATTTCCTCTGCCATAA
>JAOZKX010000412.1:2311-2586 GCA_029935135.1 Desulfocapsa sp. | reverse complement strand
ACAGTATGAAAAACAGCAGAGAATCCACTTAAAAAACAAAGGATATTGTTCAAGCACTTATAAGGCCCCCGGTTGTCAAGCACAAAACCATCCCTTTGGAAACAAAAGTGCCACTTTTTGTTTCTTGAGAGCGAAGCGAGCAGTCTTTGTCGTTACTGCATTTCTGGCTTTGTTTCAAATGCGGTGACAGAATTGATTCTGCACCAAACACTTATTGTGGTTCAATCCCCATACAGTTGACAGTGCACCCAAGGTAGCAGTATCTGTGCCGCCTG
>JAOZKX010000412.1:0-2301 GCA_029935135.1 Desulfocapsa sp. | reverse complement strand
ATACAGTGGTGATACTACCAAAGGTAGCGATATCTGGCCGTCTGAGAATGGGCCAAAGTGAAGCTCGTCGGAAGACGGCCAGATATCGCGGTGGATCACATCATATTGTACGGCAATTGCAACAAGGGAATCGGGATGCTTGCCGCGACCAAGAAACTCGTTCGTACCCTCGTACCGTCCTAGTCAAGGGGCTGATTTATGGCACTGCCATTATTCAGTTAGGTTCAGGTTCGGGTGAGGAGCAGAAAACAATAACAGTAAAAAATACTCACAAAATATAAAAAAGGAGCGAAACAGAGTTCCAATCAAAGGTAGAGTTACCAGGCATTATTGCATAGCATCATCAGCGTGCTCAGGCACAAGTTTATTTTCCCACTGGAAGATGCGGGTATATGCATTAGCCAGTATGTGGTACCAGTTAGGCGTCAGGCTACTCTGTTTCCCCCAAGTGCAAGGCCATAGAATTTTTCCCGGTCAAAAGGGTTTTTATTTTTTAATATAAAATATGTTGCTCTGCCAATCTTATGGGCCAGGATAGACAGTGCTTTTCCTTTACCGTGTTTCTGAGTAAGACGATTCAGGTGTTTATGACCCTCTTTATTGTATTTCAGGGAGTGAACAGCAGCTTGACTAAAAGCCCATTTGAGATGTGCATTGCCAATCTTGCTACCGCTTGAGCCATATCTTTTTCCATTCGATTCTTTGGCACACTTGACCAGTCTGCAATATGAGACGAAATCTTGCACTCTTGGAAATCTGCTTATGTTTTCTATCTCATAAAGCAGTACCAGACCCAAGAGTTGCCCGACACCGGGAATTGTTTTGAGTAAGGTATAGCTGACTGGATCATGATGGTTTGCAGTTTTATTAATGTTCCATTCCAACTGGCTCAACATTGTATCGTACGCCTCAATCATAGTCAGATCAATTTCTATCATTTTTTGAACTGACTTATCAGGGAAGCGTTCAGGAAGTCCTTCTCTGTTTTTAGATTTTGATATGCAGCCAAGGAGCTCATCAAGGTTATACTGATGACCTGTATTGGTTATATGGGCGAACAATTCTGCCCGTTTACGAGTGAAGTGAATTTTTCTTCTAAGTAGATCACGGGTGGCTCTCATCTTGGCGGGATAGACATATGCTTTTGGGATCATACCTCCTCTGAGGAGTGTTGCAATTTTACTGGAATCAACTTTGTCGTTCTTTGCTTTTCCTCCATGAATGGCTTTCATGTAGAGGGCATGACCTAAGACAAAGGGAATGTTATTTTCTCTGCAAAGATCAGCCAGCCAGTACCATGTGAAGATGCATTCAACAGCGACTACAATATCCTCACGATACGGTTCAATAAGATGGAGGAATTGTTTCCTGTTAGTCGCCATGTTACGGTGAACCATGACATCCCCTTTGGAATCCATAATGCAGACATACATTTTCCGTGCATGCAGATCGATTCCACAGTAAAATTCGTGCTGGTTCGTGTAGAATTGCATAAGTTACCTCCTGTTTGAGTTGATCTTACCTATATGGTAATCATCACCTCTGAGTGAGGGGACCTTTTACAGTATCAAATGGAGCCACTTCTTTATTACATGGGGGGGACGAATGATAAAAGGCTCTTTGTTCGGTGGGGCAACAATTCTTCAGCATGAACAATAATAATAACAAAAGAGAAAAATGTCCAAATTCTCTAAGAGAATGTCCTGCATGGAGAGATCACATGACGACCAAAACACAAAAAAAATGTTCGAATTGCGGAAAAACTATATTTTTAACTGTATGGAAGCTTGGACATAAAGACACGGATAGTGTTGATTGTCCTAACTGCGGAAATTTGTTATTTGAATGGAAAAACGAAGCTAAATCATATATGATCATAAAAAACACCAGACACATATAGTATGTGTCTAGATATTAAATAGTTAATGGGGGGCGACATGGGTTTTACCTTTCTTGATAAAATTGTCATTATCATTATTAATATAACATTGTTCTCAGCTACAGTTTATGCCGAAAATAAAATTGATCCTTTCGGTAGTATCAAATGGGACAATAATATTGTAGAACTTATCAAAGAAGTTAATGATATTAAAGGAATTAATGATTCTAGTATAAAATTTAATTTTGGTATGCAGGGAAGTGAAGGTGCTAACATTACAGCAGTAACCAATATTGATGATATTCAGAAAGCATTATCTAACATAGCAATAAAAATAGAAGAAAGAAAAAAATATTTCCAATATGATGATGGGGAAACTACAAGATTAGTGGTTGGAGAAAATCATGACGGATATATTGATT
>JAOZKX010000411.1 GCA_029935135.1 Desulfocapsa sp. | reverse complement strand
CTATCGATTTTGTCGACAACAGGATTACGATTGATATCAGTCGTCCTATCAAGCGAATAGCTTTTACTGCCGATCAGCTGTTTTATCCCCAGGAGATGGCCTGAGATCATGCAAAGATGGAAGATTGTCGGCATCATTGCCACCCTGATTATTGTTCTTTCCCTGCCGTTATATGTCTTCCAGCAGAAAAAAGGGCCGGCTGTATCTGATCCTGTTGTGGAGGCAAGCTTTGTTGCCAGTGAGGCCTGCGCAAAATGCCATAAGAAAGAGTATGAGGAGTGGCAGGATTCCCACCATGCCAAGGCCATGGCAGTGGCCACGAACGAGACGGTGCTGGGTGATTTCGATAATGAGATATTTGTCAAAGATGGGCTACAGTCCCGTTTTTATCGTAAGGCAGAGGGCTTTTTTGTCTATACCCGTGGACCCAAAGGGGAAATGGCAGAATTTGAAATAAGCCACACCTTTGGCTGGTATCCATTGCAGCAGTATCTGATTCCTTTTTCGGGCGGTCGGATGCAATGTCTGCCCATTGCCTGGGACGACAAAAAAAAGAAATGGTTTCATCTCTATCCGGATCTTATTCTGGATCCTGAAGAGTGGATCTACTGGACCAACCAGGGGCAGAATTGGAACTCAATGTGTGCCGACTGTCATTCCACAGAACTGCAAAAGAACTATGACCCGGTAACAGGCACCTACAACACAAAATGGGCAGAGATCAGTGTGGGTTGTGAGGCCTGTCATGGACCGGGATCCACGCATCTGGCCTGGGCTGAGTTGCCGGAAATGGCACGGTTAAAGAAGGGTGACGGCCTCCTGGTACAGACTGCAGAGATCAATAATCGACAGGAGGTGGAACTCTGTGCTCCCTGTCATTCCAGGCGCTCCATGCTGGGAGACTATCGCCATAAACAGCAGGATCTGCTTAACACCGAGATGGTGCGTCTGCTCGAAGAGGGACTCTACTTTCCGGATGGTCAGATCCGGGATGAGGTGTATGTGTATGGTTCTTTTGTGCAATCAAAAATGTACGGCAACGATATCCGTTGTTCAGATTGTCATAATGTTCATACGAGCAAGTTGCATCAGGAGGGTAATACACTCTGCCTCCAGTGTCATCAGGCCTCATTGTATGATACAAAAGCACACCATTTCCATAAACAGGTCGGTGAAGATGGGGATCCCATAAAAACTCCTGCAGGGGAGATCCTTTTTGCAGTTGGAACCGGTGCAGAATGCGTCCAGTGCCATATGCCGGGGAAAATTTATATGGGGAATGACTATCGTCCTGATCATTCCATCCGCATACCTCGTCCCGATCTCAGTGTGGAACTGGGAACACCCAATGCTTGTAATCGTTGCCATGTGGACAAGAGCAATGAATGGTCTGCTGACTACACCCGCAAATGGTACGGCATAAAACAAAGGTTCCATTTTGGAACCACATTTAATGCGGCACAAAATGGTGACTTGCATGCGCTTTCCAATCTGGTTCAGATAGTAAATGACAATTTGACACCACTACTCGTTCGGGCAACGGCCCTTTCTCTGCTGGGCAGGTATCAGGGAAGTGATGTCAGCAGTGCATTTCTGCAGGCATTGATGAGTGATGAGGCCATTTTACGGCGGACGGCTGTGTTTTACTTTCCCGGCTATCTCCATAAACAGCGGGTGCAGCTGCTGGCGCCACTGTTGAATGATCCGGTGCAGGCTGTTCGGATTGAGGCAGCCAGGGCGTTAACAGTTATTCCTGCAGATCAGTTGGATACGCGCTGGCGTGAACCATTTGCCAAGGCACTGGCAGAGTTTGAACAAACAGCCCTCTATTCAGCAGATTTTGCCTCTTCCAGGCTCAACCTGGGAACACTGTTCAGTTATCAGGGAAAAATGGATACAGCAGAGGAACATTTTAAGAAGGCGACAGAGATCAATCGGGATTTTTATACAGCCAGAACAAACCTTGCCGTGCTGTACAGCAGGCAGGGAAAAAATGATCTGGCCGAACAACAACTGCGCCGGGCACTGGAGATCAATCCTGATTTGGCTGATGTTCACTATTCCCTGGGCCTTCTGCTTTCTGAGCAGAAACAGTACAGAGAATCGGCAGAACATCTGCAGAAGGCGGCCATCGGCATGGGAAATGATGCCAGGGCATACTATAACCTCGGGCAACTTCTTGATTTTCTCAATCGGGATAAAGAGGCGGAAATTGCCCTTTTACAAACCATTGAGATTGAACCTCATAATATGAATTATCTGCAGGCTATGGCACGGTTTTATGTGGCAAAACAAAATTTTGTGCAGGCAGGTATCATTGCAGAAAAGATGCTTATGGCAAACCCTGCAGATCCGCTTGGCCAGCAATTGCTTGATTTTTTAAATACTAAAATTAGGGACTGATGGATGGGGACTCTACATGAAGTTGCCTCACTATTAAGAAAACCTGTGAATATCGATCATTAAAATCCGAGCAGCAGAGCAGTCTGATAAAAGACAAAGCTGGTTATCCAGGCAAGACCAAGGCCTGTAATCAGGCTGAGTAGAGTAATTCTCAGGGAGCGTGATTCAGACCAGATGGCGGCAA
>JAOZKX010000410.1 GCA_029935135.1 Desulfocapsa sp. | reverse complement strand
AGATTGAAGGAGAGAAACTCATGAACCCAACTGACGCCTCAGGTATTCTCGGCTTCTTTACTGCCGAAGGATTTGCAGGATATGCCGATGCGGCTGCCGGAATCGTCTTTCTGATAATGCTTGCGACCACCATTATTGGTGGGATCATTGCCTGCAACGCAGAACGACTTGTTCGGGCAGTAGCCGGGCTGGCTGTCTGTTTTATCGGAGTGGCAGCCATCTACTACTATCTGAATTCACCTTTTGTTGCCATGATGCAGATGCTTATCTATGTCGGTGCGGTCTGTATCACCATAGCTTTTGCCATTATGCTGGCAGCGCCTGAAGACAACAAGAAGAGTGGACCTGCCGGTCCTCTTTCAGGACCTTTGGGGATGATCACCGCTGGCCTCGCAGCGTTCGGCATGGGAGCCCTTGCACTTAAGACTGTTTTCCCGGTAATGCCGAAAATTAATATGGGGTCTGTAGACAAAATTGGTATTGAATTGCTGACTACTTACTCCATGGTTTTTGAACTTGTTTCTATCGTCCTGCTTATCGCAATCATCGGCTCTCTAGTCATTGCCCGTCAGGGAAGGAGCAAATAAATGTCTATTCTTGATTTACACAATAACTTAAACACCTATCTCCTCCTGGCAGCCTTGTTATTTGGAATGGGAATTTACGGTCTTGTCACAAGGCGTACACTGGTCGGCATGTTAATCGCCTCTGAGCTGATTCTTGCCGCATCGTCCATCAACTTTATGGCATTCAACAGATTTACTGCCCCTGACCCTACTGTGGGACAGATCTTTACTCTGTTTATTATGGCCATCGCAGCAGCGGAAGCTGCTATTGGACTCAGTATCACCATTGCCGTATATCGTAATTACAAATCAGTTGACACTGAAGATCTGGTCAACCTTAACGGTTAGGAAAAGGAACCTCTGTCATGGAAATACAAACGGTCAGTTCCGTAAAACTTCTCCTCGCACTTCTTGTTCCATTGATCGGCACCCTTGGTGTCATGTTCATGGGCAAAAACGAGAATGTACGCGAAGGTGTCTCATCAGCTGCATCAGTTATCCTGCTGCTGATTGTTGCTTCGATGATTCCCGATGTTCTCGATGGTAAGATCCTTGAGTATCATATGTTCACAGTGCTACCTGGCCTAACGGTAACGCTGCGTGCAGACGGCATGTCAATGATTTTCGCCCTTGTCGCTTCATCCTTGTGGACCATCGCTGTCTACTATTCAATGGGTTACATGCGGGCCCATCAGGAACATGCCCAGACACGCTTTAATGCCTGTTTTGCCCTGGCCATTTTTGGTGCAATCGGTGTCGCATTCTCCGATAACCTTTTCACCATGTATCTTTTCTACGAGGTTGTTTCCGTATGTACCTACCCCCTCGTTGCTCACGCACAGGACAAGGATGGATATGCCGGTGCCCAGAAATACATTGTTTATCTGACAACAACAGCCAAGCTCTTCCTGTTACCTGCTCTTATTCTGATCTATGTTCTCACAGGGACCCTTGACTTCCCAACCAATATTTCAGACGGTCTTTTCACCGATGGCCTTTCTTCGGGCAATATCCAGAACTGGATGGTCATCATGCTCTATGTTTTCTGTCTCTTCGGGTTTGCCAAGAATGGTGTTATGCCTTTTCATCACTGGCTCCCTGGTGCCATGGTTGCTCCGACTCCAGTCTCCGCACTCCTGCACGCAGTTGCAGTTGTAAAGGTTGGTGTTTTCTGTACAACCCGGACCATGCTCTATGTCTTTGGCACGGATACCATGCATGCCCTGAACCTTGGAATTCCAACTGCCTATTTTGTTGGATTCACAGTGCTCGCTGCATCGATACTAGCGCTCTCCAAGAACAATTTAAAAGAACGGCTTGCCTATTCAACCATCTCTCAGCTTTCTTATATTATCCTTGGTGTAGCCCTGCTCACTCCATCTGGAATAGATGGCGGCCTCATCCATATCGTCAATCACGCATTTTCAAAGATCACACTCTTCTTCTGTGCTGGGGCAATCATGATTGCCGCCCACAAGAAGGATATTTCCCAAATGGGGGGGCTCGGTAAAACCATGCCGATAACCTTCGCCTGCTTCTTTATAGCTTCACTCTCCATGATTGGCGCCCCGCCAGTCGCTGGATTTGTAACTAAATGGAACCTTCTTGTTGGCTCCATTGAGGCGCACCAGATGGGGATACTCCTTATCCTGATCGCTTCTACCATGCTTAATGTCGGGTATTTTGCCCCGGTCACCTATAAGGCATTTTTTGGAAAACGCCCGGAAGGTGAAACATATCAAGGAATCAAGGAGGCACCGCTGTCCATGCTGATCCCCATTGTGATTGCATGTACTATTTCAGTGCTCCTTGGTATCTTTCCTAATGTTATGATGAAATTTGTACAGGCGGTGACAGGATGATTATCAATCTAATCGACTATCTTAGAGATCGGTTACAAACCGTGATCTACTACTGCTATGGGGTTATGGCCTTCATAGTAATCTGGAGTATGTCCGTGGATACAAGCCACGCACATACCTGGGCAGAAAAAATGATACCAGGATTCTGGTCACTCTTTGGA
>JAOZKX010000409.1 GCA_029935135.1 Desulfocapsa sp. | reverse complement strand
TTTTTGTTTTCAACTTTCCGGTCTGTGGATTTCTTTAGAGAGTGCTTCTCTTGAGTAGTCTCTTTCTTCGTTTCCAAAGGTTTACCAAGTTGTAAGGCCGGACTCCAGTTTAACCATTGGTCATCAGGGTCAGAATGGAGGGTGAAGTGAAATCCATTGCTGATTCGATTACCCATATCCTTCCTTTCAGGAGTACTGAATGTAATCCCACCATCCAGAAGAGAAGCCAATGATTCGGTACTGATTTTCATTGAGGTCATCAGGCCGCCCTTGATGCGAACACCGCTGGAGTTCCAGAATTTAGTGTTTTCCCGGATAAGATCAACATACGGTTCATGGATATTGATATAAATAAAAACATTTTGTCCTGTTGGGGACAGGTCGTATCCTGTTGTATGGCCAACTTGTACCTGACGATAATAGACAGGTTTGTCATATCCAAGAGATCCCAGGCGGTCAGTTTCCAGCACCAGATTCAGTCCATTGCTGACGAGCATGTTTGCTGGTTTTTCATCATGGACCACGAATGTTTTCGTTAGATCTCCAGTACCTGGGCCAGGAAGGATATTAAGGTATGAGCCTGTGATAAAAGTGTCAAGGTGAGCAGTATTGGCCAGACCGAGACTTGGCTTTACAATCCATATATAGGCACCTTTGCGGAGGAAAGGTGCTATCTGTTTACCAACATAGGCTTTGGCATGTACTATCTTCAGATTATCATTGAGTGTTAATGCGCTTATTATACCTACTTTCAATCCCTGGTAGCGAATTGCAGCACCTATGTTTAGCGGGTGGTCAATGGAAAAATCAAGTTGGATTTCAATGTCATCGATATGCTGAATTTGTTCATAGTCCTCATAGAGGTGAAATTTCATTCCGGAATCGGCTATGGCCTTGGCATCTTCTGGTGTTTCCATGGTGATACCGCCCTGAAGGATACTTTTCAAAGGATCAACTTTTATGGACACTTTTGTGAGACTGGCTTCCAGGTTGATTCCACCACTGACATAAAAAAGACTCGTCGTTTTCACATGATCCTGATATTTTTGGTAGATAAAGATTTCAACCTGGACAGATCCGTCTTTTTCTAAATGCTGTGAAACAACTTCACCGATCTCGATCTTTTTATATAGTATTGGAGATCCTGAAGAGAGAACAGCTGGTTGAGTCGTGGTCAGGGTTAATTTGAGACCCGCAAGCTGAGAGGAAACCGGTGGTGTCTCGGTTAAAGCAGTAAAGAAATTCTGTTCTTCGTCATTGGCATTACCAGGAAGCACTTCAAAATAACTCCCTTTAACGAGAGTGTCGAGGCCTGTGATCCGATTCATGGAAACTTCTGGTTTCACTATCCAGAACTTTGCGCTGCTGGTTATCTTCCCTCTTGCTTTCTTGAGTAATTCCAAATGGGCATCCACACACTGTAAATCATGAGTGACTGTGAATTCTTTTAGCGTGCCAATCGGAAGCCCTTTGAAGTAGACCTTTGTCTTTCCTGGAGTAAGGCCATTTGCATCATTTAATCGTACTGTAATCATAACACCGGATTCCTGGAAATCCTTATACAGAAGATAGCCTCCAAGGATAAGGGCTACGAGAGGGAGGATCCAGATTGGTGAAAGTCCTTTTTTGGCTTTGATGATGGGAGTTTCCATAAGATTATTGTGTTAAATTTGACTAAAGGGTGAAAGAGTTAGGCATCCCAGAGTAAACGCGGATCAAAAGTTATCGCTGCAAACATTGAACAGACGACAACGGCAGTAAAATAGGTGGCGGCTGGTGCTGCGCTGGTTGAGCTGAGAGTACCGAAGTTAACCAACGCACTCATAACAGCAATCACAAAGATATCGAGCATGGACCAGCGACCGACAAACTGAATAAAACGATACATTGCTGCTTTATGGCGCATCCATGTTTTCCATTTAAAGTGAATGGACAGGAGAATAAGGGTCATCCCTATGATTTTAAAGAGTGGCACCAGTACAGAGGCGGTAAAAATAATCAGCCCAATCCCATACTCTTTTGTATGAAAAAAATAGATAATACCATCGATAATTGTGGAGTAATCGGCAGCCCCCATAAAATCGACCCTCATGATGGGAAGGAGGTTTGCAGGAAGAAAAAGAATGGCGGCACTGATGATAAGGGCCCATGTCCTGTGGATTGAGTCTGTTTGTCTGTAATGAACAGGAGAGTAACATCGTGGGCATACCCGGACACCTGCTTGAACAGCATTGTCTGCTTTAACAAGTTTGCCACAATCATGACAACGCATATATCCGGCTGCCATTGCAGTCTGCCTCAGGTTATTGTTCATTGAGAGTCCGTTTCCCGGACAAACGCTTTATCGTTTCAATTCTTCGCCAAAAATGTCTGCTGTCCAGGGCAGAATTTACAGCGATAGTAGTGAGAGCCAGAAAAAGAAAACAGAAAAAACCTGTATCGTAATAAATAATTGCAATACTTCGTACCTTGATGATCATGATGAATAAACCAATCAGATATATTTCAACCATTGCCCATTCGTCTAAATGGTGTACCAGGCGCATCAGAAAGGGAAGCGATTTACTGTAAAGGCGTATTTTGAGCTGGAGA
>JAOZKX010000064.1 GCA_029935135.1 Desulfocapsa sp. | reverse complement strand
AATCAAAAAGGCGATTTTTGCCTGGTAGTGGTATTGCTGTATTGGAGATGGCATTGATTTGTAACTGAACCTCCAGCAGATTATCTTTGATATCTATCTGACAGAAGTTTATAGCAGCACAATTATTACCACATTTAGGAGGAGCAAGAAGTCTGTCCTGTAATTCTTGCAAGATTTCAGGGGGAGGAATTTCAGCCTTTGCAGTTGCGGGAGTGAATAAAGTAAATGACGCAAGTGTTATACCGAGAAGAAAAACCAGACTATTAGCTGCAGTTGAAGAATGCATTTTTTTGCCGGTTTTCAGACATTCCCGCAGAAATCCAACAATCATCAGGCTGAGTAGTAGGACTCTTACAAAAGCCAGGATCATATTGAAAAATGGAGAGAGAAAAATAAAATGAACTTCCTGTTCAGGCTGCACAGGTCCGTTCCATCTTATCTTAAGCTTTTTCCATTTCCAGATTGGTAGTCCAGGGCCTGTCTGGATTATTGCCTGGGGGTCAACCTGAATGGCCTGTGGTTTCGTCGAAATCTGCGGGGCGCCGTAAGAAGATTTCCCTCCTCTTGCTGACTTACTTAAACTTGTGCCCATGCTGCTCCTGTTCGGCGCTTCACTTTCCATACTAATAGCATCTTTATCCTGGTACATTTCTTCGGCCAATGGGGCTGGCTGAACGATTCGGTGATGTTTGCCGTATTCCAGTTGTGGGTATATTCCTGTACGAATCTCATGGATCATAAAAGGGATGGAACTGATGATAATTGTACCAAGGATTAGAAGGATGGCGATTCGAATGATTCGTTCCCCTTTTTGCACGGTTATGAGTTTTTGGATAGCCAAAAATGAAACAAGGGGGAGCCATAAATATCTGGGTGAGCCGGGTTGGTGATAGGTAAGAACCAAGGTGCAGAGGGTCACTGCTCCCCAGCCAAAACCTAGTATTCTTCCACTGGCAAGAGAAAGAATAAGTACCAGAAAAATATCAAGCAGTGTCCATCTGTTTAGCCAGGTGGGGACACGATCTACACCGGATGCAGTAAAAAGCTTCCAGCCGGGAGGCAGGTTCAGTTCAGCTGAGAGTTTCTGCACACTATGATCCCATCCAATGGCTGGAATTGTCAATTTTCCCAGCTGAACCTTTT
Organism: Desulfocapsa sp.; assembly: GCA_029935135.1. GTDB lineage: Bacteria > Desulfobacterota > Desulfobulbia > Desulfobulbales > Desulfocapsaceae > Desulfocapsa. The sequence continues at coordinate 7,501 of JAOZKX010000064.1, read as the reverse complement.
GCTCTAGTCGTGATTCTGCATGGAGATTCAGCTTACCGTGCCGAACTTCAACACCGCTCTTTTCAGATCCTGGAAGTTTTGTAATTAATCTTGATATCCCACCAACATCGACTTTTCCAAGAGTTTGCGACGGGGAAACATTGAGGCGCCATCCCCGTGTCATGGTCCCAGTTATAGTATCCAGGACAGTGAATCCTGTCCCTTCCTCATCAAGCCAGAGTTTTCGGTGTACCTGAAGTCGATTTGGGGATGGTTTGGGATTCCCCCTGTTTTTTTCGCTGATGATCATCTGTTCACTGCCTGTCTGCATAAATGCAGGCAGTGATTTCCAGTCGTCAGGAAGTGAGGTGCGAGAAGGGTCCACAGGTGTAAGTCCACTGACTTCCACCTGTCTTAATTTGGAGTCTGCAGCAAATACCCATATTTCCTGTTCGGCCCAGGGGCCATCTATCGTCCCGGCAGTAAGTGCTTCTGGGGAAATTGGGCTACTGTTGCGCAGGGTCAGCTCAACTTGCCACTGACCGGGGCGGATCTGTAGTTGTAGTCTTCCTCTCTGGTCAAGGCGAATGGGAAGGGGGGAACGAAGCCAGAGAGGAATAAACGCTCTTCCTATTTCCAGGCCAAGGGTTATTTCCCTTGGGGTTCCTGATACAGTAAGAAGAATGCGTATTTGCTGGCTGAGTGGAACAGCATCAATGATTTTACGAAATACCTGAATGTTGAGCGTGTCGTCCTGACTCTTTTGTATTTTCTTTTCTTTTTTAAACCAGAGTTGTCCATTGCTGTCCAATTGCAGGTCACTGATTATTTTGTTATGCAAGGTCAGCCGAACGCGACCTGTTGCTTGTGGAATATAGAGATAATCAGGCTGTTCCTGCCATGAAAAACTACCGCTGATCTGGTGTGTTCCGGGTACAAGCCACATTGCAGGGCGTCCATTTTTCTCAATGATAATAATGTCTTTATCATTCACCCGTACATTCTTCGGCCAGTAGGGAGTTTTTCCGGGCAGGAAGACAAGACTTTTTGATTCGATAATAAAGCTCTGTTTGAACTCAGCTCCAGTTTCAACTACATCTAAGTGTAGGTCGGAAGGCCATACGCAGTATCGTTTGTTTGAACCAGCACTTTCAAGAGTGCACAACTTTTCTCCCTGTTCATACAATACCCAGGGTATCCATTGTTGCAGTTCTGTAGGGACTTTGTTATTTTTAGCCAGCAAGGGAGTAAAGGACCCGGCACAAAGATCAACAAGAAAAAGAATTGTCAAGATGGTGAGTAGAGAAAACGATTTGCGGTGAAGAAGGAAAGGGGTACTCATATTTCATATCCATTGTGCTAAGTAAAAAATCAGGGGACTTCTGGAAGAAGAGATGTATGATGCATAGGGCGTAGCAGAGCCTCATACATACTCAGATATCTTTAGTATGCTTGAGTATAACGGGGATGAAATTCATTTGTCAAATAAGCATGGAATATTTCTCTTTTTTCGTGAAGGATAGCTTGACTTTTTCGCTTAACTATCAGAAACTGAAATAATAATTCTTAAAATAAAATATATTTATTTTTCTCAAAAAGTTGCAAATGAGCCCAAAAAATCCTGTCATACTCACCATTGATGATGAGAGTTTAATTCGCCAATCCTATCGTCTTTATCTTGAAGATTGCGGCTATGATGTGCAAGAGGCAGAAAATGGTCGTGTGGGGCTTGAGATGATCCATGCTGAGCTTCCTGATCTTGTGCTGGTTGACTTGCGTATGCCCGAAGTTGATGGTTTGGATGTGTTGCAGGATGTGCACAAAAACTTTCCCGATCTTCCCATTATTGTCGTCTCTGGAACAGGTTTTGTAGGTGATGCTGTGGAAGCGATGAATCGTGGTGCCTGGAGCTATCTCCTAAAGCCTATCGAGGATTTTGTTAATCTTCGTTTTGCCGTGGAACAGGCCTTTGAAAAGGCCAAGCTGATACGGGAAAATCGAAGTTACCGCATGGAACTTGAAGAAAAAGTAAGGAAGCGAACGGCGGCCCTGGAACGCTCGAATCGATTATTGCGAGATACCAGAATGCAGATGATTCTCCGTCTTGGCAAGGCCTCAGAGGTTCGTGATAAAGAAACCGGGCGCCATATTATCCGGGTCAGTTGCTATACGAAAATATTGGCAAAATATTTCGGCTACAGTGAGGCAGAGGCTGATAACATGGCTCTGAGTTCTGCCTTACACGATGTTGGGAAAATCGGAATTCGAGACCATATCCTCCTAAAACCCGGTGAACTCACTGCTGTTGAATGGAAAGAAATGAAAGAGCATTGTCAACTTGGTAAAGAATTGCTCGATCCATTAAATATTCAGGATTTGCGAGAAATTACCGGTGAGGGCGGAGGCGATATGGAGGGAATTGTTTCTGACTCGGATCTTTTACAGATGGCTAGAATTATAGCATATTCTCACCATGAACGCTGGGATGGGAACGGTTACCCGGATGGTTTGAAGGGGGAAAATATTCCAATGGCGGCCCGTATTGTTACAATTGTTGATATATATGATGCGGTTGGTAGTGCCCGTCCCTACAAAGAGGCCTTTCCGGAAGAGGAATGTCTGAAAATTATCCGGGATGCTTCAGGGAATATATTGGATCCTGTGGTTGTGGATGCCTTCTTTGCAAATCTGGACAAGTTTCAACAGGTTAAAGAGAAATGGGGTGATTGACCCAGTCCTTCAATGAGTGTACTCTCCCTCTCCTCCCTCTCCATTTTTTGAGCACTTAATCCCTCCAAGTTCTTCAAATTGTAATTTGTAATTCATTCTATCAGGAGTTTTAAAATGAAACATCTCGCCTCATTGCTGTTGTTCACTATTACCGCAGTTATTTTATCTGGTTGTGGATACAACACCCTGCAAACGAAAGAAGAGGGTGTATTCAAAGCATGGGCTGATGTTGAGTCGACTTTGCAAAGGCGAGCTGACCTTATTCCAAATCTTGTGGAAACGGTTAAAGGTTATGCAAAGCATGAGCAGGAAACATTACAGGCTGTAGTTGATGCACGTTCAAAGGTAGGTTCTGTACAGATTTCCTCTTCAGATCTCAGTAATCCTGCAGCCATGCAGCAGATGCAGGCGGCCCAGTCTGGTCTCTCTTCTGCACTTTCCAAGTTACTCCTGGTTGTAGAGAGATATCCTGATCTTAAGGCAAATCAAAATTTCCTGGATCTGCAAAACCAGTTAGAAGGTACAGAAAACCGGATCAATGTAGCACGTCAGCGATATAACACCGCCGTTTCTGATTTTAACGGTGCCATACGCAGACTGCCTGCCAGTTTGACCAATAAATTTCTTCTTAAGCTTGAGCGCAAAGAGTATTTTAAAGCAGAAGAGGGTGCTAAGACTGCCCCTGCGATAAAATTTTAGGTCGGTTGTAAAATGGCCCGTATATTGTCAAGATTGTTTTTATCTTTTGCCATGGTGTCTTGTCTGCTTTCATTGCCTGCCCTGGCCCTGGATGTTCCCGCACTTTCCGGGAGAATTAATGACACTGCAGGGATGTTGTCGCAGACAAATGTTACGGAACTTAAGCAATTGCTTGCTGCATTTGAGGAAAGCGAGTCTACCCAGATTGTGCTTCTCACTATTCCCTCCCTGGAAGGTGAGGTGCTGGAAGATTTTTCCCTACGGGTTGTGGAGAAATGGCGTATTGGGCAAAAGGGTCTTGATAATGGTGCATTGCTGCTCGTATCAAGAGATGACAGAAGGTTGCGTATTGAAGTCGGTTATGGATTAGAAGGAAGTCTCACAGATATGACTGGTGGTCGGATTATAAGCAGGGTTATTGTACCCCGCTTTAAAGAGGGAAAATTTGACCAGGGAATCCATGATGGACTATTGGCTATGATTCAAGCTGTAAGAGGTGAATTTACAGCCCCTCAAGCATCAGCTAAACGGACCACTGGTAACGATCCTGCCGGTCTTCTCTTTTTGCTTATATTTGTCTATTCTTTTGTAGGCAGGATCTTTCACAATAAAAAGTTTTTAGCAGCAATTTCGGGGGCGGTTGTTTCTCCTGTGGTTGGGATGATGATTTTTCCACAGTTGGGGATATGGCTGCTGGCATTGGTGCCTGTTGGTGTCTTGGGCGGTGTTTTTGCTGCATCCATGTCGGTTGGCGGCAGGAGTGGTGGATTTTATATCGGTGGTGGGAGTGGATATAGTGGATCATCCGGGGGCTTTGGCGGAGGGTTCAGTGGAGGCGGTGGTGGATTTGGAGGCGGTGGTGCCTCCGGGGGATGGTGATGATGAAGAGTCTGGCACAGCGTTTTTTAACTCCTGTACAACAAAAGGAAATTACCGATGCTGTCCATGCTGCAGAAAGCCGTACCTCTGGTGAAATTGTTCCCTTGATCGTGTCAGAAAGTCATGCCTATCCAATGGCAGCTGTTCGTGGGGGAATCCTGCTCTCCCTACCTTTGGCCCTTCTTCTTACAGGCCCGGTGGCTGCTGCCTTTTGGGCTTCACCAACCAGCATGTGGGTTTTTCTCTTCTTAATGTTTCCGTTATTTTGGTTTATTGCCCTTACAATCCAAAATATTCCCAGGGTAAAACGATTGTTTGTCTTACGAAGGGAAATGGCAGAAGAAGTTCCGGAAGCCGCTCATGTTGCATTTTTCACGGAAGGACTTTATAAAACAAAATCGGCAAATGGCGTTCTTTTGTTTATCTCATTGTTTGAGCATCAGGCATGGGTAATAGCCGATAGTGGTATTAATGATCGGATTGCTGCTGGAGAATGGGAAGAAGCAGTTTCTCTTGTTGTTCGAGGGGTAAAAGAAAAGAATCAGGCTGAGGCGATTTGTGGGGCGATTCAGGAAATAGGGGATATCCTGGAAAAAGAGTTCCCAATTCAGGAGGATGATGAGAACGAGTTGCACGATCTCATCATCCGCTAAGGTAAGTTTATCCGCTTTATTCAGCTGATAAAGGCAATCCTTCTCTGTCGGTCATAAGAAGTCTTCCAAGTTTCTCTTTTTCGTACTCATCCTGTGCTTTAAAATAGTCCTGTTGCTCTCTGCTTCTTATTGTAGTATCTCTTTTGAAATATTTTGATCGTTTAGCTATGAGTTGTTTCCAATCTTCAAAATGTTTGTAGAAAAGTTTTTCAACCGTGCCACCTTTGATCAGTATCTCCAGCTTTTTATCTATAGCTGGCAAGTGGGATGCCAGAGGAGAATTTTTGCCAACGGTCAGGTGAAAAGTCTGTGTGGTTATCGGTGGTTCCATGATGGTGATTGCATCTTCACCATGAAGCAATCGTGCATAAATAAGTGCTGTGTATAAATCAACGATAAGATAGTCGGCTTTTCCGAATCTGAGAAGTTCGAGGGCCCGCTCGAAGACTACAAATTTCACATCAAGATTTTTTTTGAGAAAAGTGTCGAACTCCTGACCATAACTCTCCCCAATATTGGATACGCCTCGCTTTCCAATAAGTGATTCCCAGCGGCCGAAAGGGAACTCCAGTCCTTTTTTAACAACGACTACTGTTGGTTGTGGAAGGTAAGGGATGGAGTAGTCCATATACTCTGCTCGTTCATCATTCTTATAAGCAGCCACGATCATATCAACCGTGCCGTTTTTACATTTGTCCTGAACCTGCTGCCAGTTCCCAACAACTTGAGTATCAAAATCAAGATTAAGATCATTGAGAATGGACGAAGCTATATCGGGACCGACTCCTGTGAGTTTGTTGTACTGCTCCCACATAACAGGTGGCGCTTTAGGGTTTCCGGAAACAACAAATGTTTCAGCGTTTACAGTGCCTGCGGTATGCAGGCAGAGAAGAAGGCAACAGGTGAAAAAAAGAGACAGAGTTTTCATAGGACCTCGGTTGGAAATGGATAGTAGAGTAATAATTGGAAATAATAGCCTATTCCTCTTTAAAAAGAAACATCAGGGATAAGAGAATATGCATATAATCCCTTGGGGTCATTAAAGAGCAGTACTGTTCGTATGGGGTTCCAGAAAGCGTTAAGCCCGGAGAGGAGAGAAGGTGGGAAGGCCACAGAACCGAGCAGTTTGACTAGGGAGCCGGAAAAAAGCTGGAGTATTTCATCTTTTACTGTCAGAGGCTTTCGGATATAAGCTGCTGAGTAATCCTCAAGACCGGCTAGTTGGGCGACAGATGCCACGGCATCATCGAGAGTACCAAGTTTGTCCACAAGGCCCAGTTCCATAGCAGTTGTCCCATCAAATACCCGTCCTTCAGATATCAGTTCAATCTGTTTTTGCCCTATTGATCTTCCCTGGCTGACAATGGTCAGGAACTGGTCATATCCGTGGTTCACACTGATCTGAATGGATTCTTTCAGGGATGGATTTAAGGCCTGGGTTAAATTAAGTGCTGAGGCAAGGCTGGTCGTTCCGATACCATCACTGTAGACACCAATAGATGAGAGGCTCTCTTCAAAGGTTGGAATGGCTGCAAAAATGCCAATGGAGCCGGTAAGGGTAACGGGTGATGACCAGATTTCATCTGCATCTGCAGCAATCCAGTATCCTCCTGAAGCAGCCATAGCCCCCATAGAAACAACAAAGGGTTTTTTTGTTTTTTTGAATTCTAATATCTCCTGGCGAATGACTTCAGAGGCAAAAACGGATCCCCCACCAGAGACAATTCGTAATACCAGTCCCTTGATAGAATCGTCTTCCCTGGCCTTACGAATTAGTTTTCCCAACGAATCGCCACCAATGGAGCCGATAGGTTGTTGTCCTGTGAGAATAGCGCCTTCAGCAACAATAATACCTATAGAATCAGTGGTAGTTGCTGAACTGATAAAAGATCGGGGCACGGTTTTCAGGTAATCATTCAGGGCAACTTTTGCATATTCTCCATCGCTGTTTTTACCATTTAACCCCACAAGATATGTTCGAAGTTCTTCCCGTGTTTTAAGGCCGTCCACAAGCCCGGTTTCCAGGGCAAGGCGTGCTGTATCACCACTGACAACGGCAAGTTCGGAGGCAATATTTTCAGTATATTTTTGAATACTTCCTGCTTCCAGTTGCCTTTCTCTACTGATATCTGCTGCCATGGCGTTCCATAGTGGAGTGAGCCAGGAGAGGTTTTGTTCTTTTGCTGCTTCAGACATGTTGTTGCGTATCAGTGGTTCTATGGCAGATTTATAGGTGCCAACACGGAATATATGATAATTGATTTTGAGTTTGTCAATGGCATCCTTATAATAGAGCCTGAATGCGCCAATGCCATGTAAATCCACAGCACCCATGGGATTGAGATAGATTTCATCGGCATAGCTTGACAGGTAATAGGATTTTTGCGGGAAGTAATCTCCTATGGCAATAACTCTCTTACCGCTTGTTTTAAAGTCTGTGAGCGCTTTGCCAATGATCTGCAGTTGGTTGAGACCAATCTGGCCCATGCGTGTTAAATCGAGAAGAATGGATGTGATATTGTCATCAATGGCAGCCTCTGCTATGGCATCGAGAATATCCT
>JAOZKX010000063.1 GCA_029935135.1 Desulfocapsa sp. | reverse complement strand
AAGCCAAATTCTTTGGGGTTTAGCTTGGCAGGCATTGGCGATTACTGGTTGTGGAGCGTTGGTAGAATGAGATAGAGGACATTCATCTCCCGTTTTACCTGACTATATTCAGCCATACAGGTGGAATCAAACGCAATACTCTTTTCTGCCAATGTATTGATATACATTTCGATGTTTGTGTATTCATTACCACTGCTGATTGCTGCCGCATCATTCTGTGTCGGTTGCAGTCCATGGGCCTGTTCCCATTCATCCGGCATTCCATCCTGATCTGTGTCAAGCGGTGGTGATGGGGTTGCATAGACCGGGTAATCATCAGGATAGGTGATGTTGTTGGGCACAGAATAGCTGCCTGCGCTCCATTCGTTTCTCATGCGCTGATCAACACTGTCTATTACGGGTGCTGTGGCACCAACAGCCGTGACAACACAGTGGGCAAAATCAGCCGTAGCCTCAAATGTGTACGGCAGGTAGGCAGGCACAATGGGATAGGGGGTGCTTTTGCTGTATTGCACCGATGCCGGGTTTTCCCGCCACTCATTATTTATGGCCCAGTCAGGATTGTCTGCGTTGACACTGTGAGTCCCCTTATTTCCTTTCAGATAGAGGTAGTGATCGTCATGGGGGGTGCCCCAGTATGACCAACCAAGTGCTGTGTCTCTTGTCTCACTGCTTGGCTGCAGCCAGTTGTTCACCGCATTACCCCGTCCGTTGTTTTCAAAACTGGCGTTGCCGTTATAGGGCCCGAGCAGGGTGACATTGTTTCTGAAATCCAGCCAGTTGTCGTAGATATCATCAACGACAGCACAGGCTCTGCCGCTGATAAGCGGTTGTCGGGCCGTTGAGTTGGCGAAGTAATTATGGTGGATGGAAATTTCCTTCACCCCACCGTATTTAAAGGAGCAGAGCATTCCTTTGCTGTGCTCGCCCTTTGGATGCCCGGCATAGGCCAGACCCTCAAAGATTGAAGACCATTGAACGGTCATATTATGGGCTCCAGTGGCAAAGGAGAATGTTTCGTCAACACCCCAGGAGAAAGAACAGTGATCAATGATGATATTATAGCCGGTGGCCCCGGGAAACCAGCTGGGCATGGCTGGACCTGCAACATAAAAAGAGTCCAGAGTTTCGGGATCCACACCGACATAATCACTATTGTCACACAGGCCGTTCGTTCGTAGAACATGGGGAACTCCAGGGGTGGAGCAGGGCACCTTGTTTCCCTGGTTGCAGTTCTGATACATCTCGTCATAACAGACAATTTCCCCTTCTCCATCGGGATCATCAGCTGTACCCCGTTCGTAGACGATTTCATTGCTGCCTGTACGAATCCGCATATGGCGCATAATGACATCATTGGTCCAGATGGCCATAAAATGTCCGGCTGTGGAGATACCTCCCGGTGAAGTTTGTCCGGCAATGGTGATAAAGGGTTCTTCAATAATCAATGGGGATTGGAGATAGATTATACCGGAGACATCAAAGACAACAATTCTGGCTCCTGAGGCACGAACTGCTTCCCGGAAGGAGCCTCCGAGAGGAGAGTTGTTGTCTCCGTTGTCGAGCAGGGTGGTGACATGAAGCACATTTCCTCCCCGACCGCCGACTGTGTCAGAACCAAAACCTTCAGCCCCCGGGAAGGCAGGAAGAGCCACTGCTTCAAAACCGGAGGCAAAGCTGAGGGAAAGGAAACAAAAGATACTAAAAAAAAATCGCATGGTGGATTGTGATGGATAGTCTTTGTTGTGTGGTTGTTTTTTTTACTCCATTCAACTGTTGAGTGTATGCTGGTCAGTGCAGATTTAGCAAGGCTAAAATAGCAAAAGCCGGCCATATGCGGAGAAACATAAGGGCTTTGAATAGATTATTTTACAATTTGTATAAATTGTTTGAGATCTGAGTCCAGAATGTTTTGTAGTTCAAGGAAATTATCCTCTTGCGTTTCTGTAAAGAGAAAGCCAAAGACAGGGTATTGGCTGTAATTGATTTTTCTCAGTTCCAGCGGTTTTTCAAAGGTAGATAAGAGTTTTTCATAGTCAAACGAGGAGATCTCTTCGCCCTTTGTGCCTGTTGAATTATCCAGTACAATCAGGCTGAAGAGTTTTCCTTCTTTTCCCTGCAAGGCCTTCTCCCAGTTCGGCTTCTTTTGGGAATAATAGTGGAGATAGGGGTTGAATCCGTAGGCGTGAAAGGTCATGTCGGCGGTGCTGCACCAGCCGCCAAAGCGCATGGGGTTGACTTCGATGGGGAGGAGCGTGCCATCTTTTTCCCGGCGTAATTCTATATGGACAGGAAAGTTTCTGACACCGGCTAATTTGCCTATTTTGTCTGTGAATTCAGTGAATTCCTGGAGATTGTTTTTGATGATTTCTTTGGAGGTCGTGTAAACCCGGTCGCTTACATCGGTGTCAGAGGAAAACATGTGTCTGAAGATGCTGAGAATAACAGCTTCTCCAGCCGCGTTGTAGTAGGCATCGATTGCAAATTCTTCGCCATTTATAACCTGTTCAATAATATAGGAGCTGGTGTCCAGAACCTCTTTAGGGTAAAGAGACTTGCACTGTTCAACTTCTGTAAGGATAGTCTCAACACTCGCTGCCCATTCCTCTGCAGTGGATACCTTATGGACTCCCATGCTGAAAAAACCTACTGCCGGTTTGATAATACAGGGCAGTGGGATCGTATCGATCTGGAGTGTCCTTAGCTCTTCTATCCTGACGCCTTTGAAAAAGAAGCCCGGGTAGAGCGATTGACTCATTTTCCGAAATTGCAGCTTGTTTTTAAAGAGCTCTGTTTTTTGCGGAAGGTTACTAAAGGCAAGATGTTTTGCGATCCAGCCGATGGCATTTTCAGAGGTGGTATAGATGGCTAGATCGTCGGACTCCCGGGCCATCTTAATGGCACTTTCTTCACTAATGATGTTGGTTCCACTCAAGAGGCCTGACTGTTTTGCGATATCTGTGGCAACGATTGGGATGTTGTTGTCCCTGACAGTTATTTTGAAAAAGTCGGAAATATAGGGATTATCTACAAAAAACATTCTGTTCAGTCCGAAATCAATTTTTATTTTATTGCTTCTACTTTTGATAAAAGAGAAGCAGCATAAGCATTGAGTTCACCATACCAGATTGATTCAATAAGTATTAAGCAAAAAAGGCAGATGGATAAAATCCACCTGCCTTTTTATGCTAGCTGGTTTTTTATGGGAGGATTAGCAGCCCAGATCGGGTAGCAGCTCAAGCTTCACTGCTCTTTTCTCTTCTCCGACAAGGCTGTACCAGACCTTCACCTGTTGTCCCTTTTGTAGATCTGCAAGGGATGAGATTCCAACAAAATCAGTCTGTGGGGCAACCAGGAGCTGGAACTTTTCTCCTTGAGATACTTTTACAAAAATGGTGTTTTTTTCCGCTGCAACCTTTCTCACACTTCCCTTTATATACAGTGCTTCATTTGTTGATATCTCTGAAACTGTGTTTTGTGCGACAACCGGAAATGCAGTGAAAATGAATAGGCATATTGCGAGAATGGGCAGCCAGTTGGTCAGTCTGTTTGTTTGCTTTCGTTGTGTCATACGAGCTTCTCCTGTGTTTTTTTGTTGTGTAGGGGAATTATTTTCCCAACACAATGACACTGTAAACATATGTACCACAATGTGCCACATGAAAAATGCTTTGTTGGCAATAAAGAGATGGTGTCATGGCTAAGGCAGAGATCTGCCAATATGCTCATATGAGAATGTTTTGCTCGAGCTATTCAATTATCGAGTTTGTAACAGTTGGCGGTCCATTGGCCAGGACAAAAATTCCCGGGTAGCCAGCTGTTTCAAAACCGGCACTTGGGTTATTGGATAGGTAGGAATCTCTGATGATAAGGGATCCTGTACGGTTGTTGCTGACAAAAAAGATCGCTCCCCCTCCTTCGTTGGCGCTGTTCTGTTCAATCCTGGTTCCGCAGAGTGAGAGGGTAAAGGTGTTTCCGTCATTATAGATCGCTCCTCCACTGCCTCCCCCAGGGGTTCCTGGGTCTGCTGGATTGGCTCCGTAGCCAATGGCGTGATTATAGCTGAATAGAGAGTTGAGCACAGTGTAGGAGACACCAATACTGGAGAGTCCTCCACCATTGGAGCAAATGTTTCCGTACCCATCAGCACCACCAAAGGTGGAATTGGCAACATAGACAGGCAGGTTATTGTACTGGCTGAAGACCCGTACAGCGGCTCCACCTGTGTCCGGGCCGGTATCTGCACAGACATTATTGAAAAATCTGGAGTTTACGATTTTAAATCTGCCCCCGCGAACCCAGATTGCGCCGCCGCCATCATACTCTGTTTCTGTCTGTGAGTTGCCGCTAGTTAGTGTCAGGTTTTGCACAGTGAGTTGCGGGTGATCCTGATTCTGGCAATGGGAAGTTGTCCAGACCTGATTCTGGTCACAGGTGTTCATATAGAGGATACGGCGTTCATTGTTTCCGCTGAGCGTAACTCTGCCGCCGCCGTCAATAACAATTTTCGGTCCGGTATTGTTAAAAACCTTTGCTGTTTCGTTCATGGTGATGGTTACAGGGGCCAGACCGCAGTTAAAGGTTATGATGCCTCCCTGGGCAACGGCTGCAACAACTGCCTCACTGGTACAGCTCTGTGGGGTACCGGTTCCGATGATATGGTCAGGGTTTGCAACATCTTCTTCCTGGGCTACCAGGGGGACAGAACAGCTGCCATCAGGGTTTCCTGCCGGTGGTCGTGGATCTCTGTGGCTGGCTGCTATATAGGCGGGCGTTAATATGAGGATGCTGGATTTTTCTGCCGCATGAAGAGGGGAGGAGAGCATGACCAAGAATAGAGCAGTGGAAAAAAAAGCTATTGCAGGTTTCATATTGCCTCAAAAAGTAGGATGGGATCGCTTTATCTGTCTGGGGGGTAAGGATGAAACATTTGCCCTCTTTCTTCGTTGTCGAGGGCCGCAACTGCCTCTTCTATGTCACCTGTCTGGATGGATAGGGAGGCGAAAATATACTCTTCCAGTTCCTGGCATTTGTTAAAGTTTTCCTGGATAATCTGATACCGTTCGGGGTCGTTATTGCCGTATCGTTCCACGATATATTCCAGCCGTTCTGTCAGGCTGACAACCTCATCGTGCCGTACCCGTTTGTCGGCGTAATAGACAAGTTCTTTAGCAAAAAACCATCCTTTGGCATAGCGTTCGGGAGAAAAATCCATAAGGATAACATGTTCCCGCACAATTTCCGCAATTTCCGGATAGCCATGTTTGAGGCAGACATCTCTTCCCTGTCTGGCGTGGTCGCAACGCTGATTAAGACAGGGTGTTTTGGCAATGTCGTGGAGCAGGGCACCACTGATAACCAGATCTTCGGCAGGGAGGGGATGGTTGCTGCCATTGTGACTGTCAGTGAGATGAAGAAGAAGCACCTTCGCTACCCGGGCGACCATTACAGAATGGGCCCGGATGTTGTCTAGCATTTCATACTCTTCCATAAGTGTGAAACAGTGCTGGATAGATGGGACAGCCATTTGTTCTGTTACTTACGGCTTAATTCGTGGACAAATTCCACTGCTGCCTTGGCCTGCTCAGGCGGGGTAAACTGATGGATACCATGTCCCAGGTTGAAGATGTGGCCATTGGCATCTTTGGCATCGTCAATAATGTGTCCAATACGCTTTTTCAGTTCATCTTTTGGCAGAAGCAGAGAGAATGGATCAAGGTTGCCCTGGACAGCAGTCTTCCCAATTCGTTTTACCGCATCCCCAATATTAATTCGCCAGTCCAGCCCCAGAACATCTGCACCTGTTGATTCGGAGAGTTCCAGAAGGGTGGCACCGTTATTGGCAAAATAGATAATGGGCAGTCCGGTGTCCTGCAGCGCACTTATGATCTGGTTGACATAGGGGAGGGCAAAGGTCTTAAAGTCACAGGGGGCGAGTATGCCCGCCCAGGAATCAAAGACCTGCAATGCCTGCGCACCAGCTTTTGCCTGGGCCTGCAGGTAGAGAATGGTGGTTTGAGTAATTTTATCCATCATCTCATGGAAGAGTCCGGGATTGGTGTACATCATCTTCTTGGTTTCCCAGAAGACTTTCGATGATCCACCTTCAATCAGATATGTGGCACAGGTAAAGGGGGCTCCGGCAAAGCCGATAAGGGGAACCTGCAGTTCTTTGCGCAGGAGGCGAATGGTTTCCATCACAAAACCGGTATGCTCTTCGGGATCAGGAATAATGAGTTTGTCAAGGTCGGCCTGATTCTTGATCGGTTCGGGAAATATGGGGCCACGGCCCTCATGGAATTCCAGAGGAGTGCCCATGGCCTCCAGGGGAATAAGGATATCAGAAAAGAGAATGGCAGCATCCACATCCAGATAGTCAATGGGCTGCAGGGTCACTTCCACGCAGAGTTCAGGAGTCTTGCAGAGCTCAAGAAAGGTTACATTGCCTCGTACCTTCTGGTACTGGGGCAGGTATCGTCCGGCCTGACGCATGATCCAGATGGGAGTGTAGTCAGTCTTTTCGCCTCGGCATGCCTTTAAAAATGTATCGTTCATTGGTATCCTGTAATGTTTATTTATTCTGTTTTTCTCGTATACTACGGGGAATATAGTTACAAAATGGCTCCTGCGCCAGATAGTCCCCTGTCATTGCGTAGGCACGTGCTCTGCAGCCGCCGCATACATTGACATATTCGCAGGAACCACAATTGTCTTTGTATCCCTTGAAGTCACGCATTTCATGGAAGAGTTTGGAATCTTCCCAAACCTCTTTAAAAGATTGTTCTTTAAGATTGCCGGCCGATTTTGGAAAATAACTGCAAGGCAGTACATTCTCGTCCACATCTATAAGACAGATAAGTTGTCCGGCAAGGCAGCCTTTGGAACCGCCGGTGGAAAACTGCAGGTTGCGGCGTTTAAATGTGCTGTTTTCTTCCTTGGCCTTCTGGCGCACGATCCGGTAATAGTGGGGCGCGCATGTCGGGCGGGTGAGCAATTCATCATCATTTTTTTCCAGCTCATAGTGCCATTCCAGAATCTCGTCGTAGATGTCTATGGGAATAAGCTCTTCCATGATATCTTCGCCCCGGCCGGTGGGGACAATCATAAACATATACCATGCCTTGGCCCCCAGTTCTTTGACAAGCTGATAGATCTCAGGAATCTCTTTACGGTTTCGCACGGTAAAAGATGAGTTGACAAGAAAGGGGATCTCATACTCATTAAAGAGCTTGATGGCATTCATTGTGCCATCGAAAGCACCCGCTTGATTACGGAAATCATCGTGGGTCTCTGCCTTTGCCCCATCCAGGCTCAGTGAGACCATTTTTATGTCCGCATCTTTAATTTTTTCACAGATATCAGCGGTCACCAGCGTGCCGTTGGTGGCCAGGCACATGCGTAGATTTTTCGAATTGCCATATTTGGCAATGTCAAAAACATCTTCCCGGAGCAGCGGTTCACCGCCGGAAAGTACCATGACCGGAGAGGCATATGCGGCAATTTCATCAATGATGCGTTTTGCTTCATCAAAGGAAAAGTCCGGATGTCCATCAATTTCAAGCTCTGATGAAGAGCGGCAATGTACACATTTGAGGTTGCAGCGTCTGGTGATTTCCCAGGCAATCCATTTTGGTTCGAAATCCATTTATTTTTCTCCATACAGTTCAAACAGGGGATAATGTCAGTCATTATATTGTCTTTTTAGAGAAGATGAAAGTCAAAAGAGGGCTTGTGGTGACTTGACAAGGAAAATGGGGCTACTTATTGTTGCCAAGGATTAAAACATATTACAGTAAAAAAAAATGAATGAGCGGCTGCTGTTTTATCAGCAGGTTGCCTTTATAGAGTCAGGAGGAACAAGTGAGCGAAGAGAAAAAACGGGAAGATGTTCTGGATGAAGTAGAAACTTTGCAGGAAGCTTTGCCTGAGACAGAAGCGATTGAAGCGGAGGTTGTGGAAGAAATTCTCACTCCTGAGCAGGAGCTGGAAATTGCCCGGGCCGAAACAGTTGAGCAAAAAGACCGGTTGATGCGTCTTGCTGCCGAATTTGAGAATTACAAAAAGCGGATGATACGGGAGAGACAAACGGCAATGAAATATGCCGGAGAGCCCATTCTTCGTGAAATTCTTCCCACTCTGGATAACCTCGAGCGGGCTATTGCCCAGGGAGAAACCGAGGGGGATGATGCAGAAAGTACTCTTGTCTCTTTATTGGAAGGTGTACAGCTAACCTTTAAAAGTCTTCTTACCACCCTTGAAAAATTTGAGGTGACGCCTATTGAGAGTGTGGGGCAGCCTTTTGACCCAACAAATCATGAAGCGCTTACCATGGAGGCAAGTGATACGATGCCTGCCAATCATGTTCTGAGTGAGTTTGAAAAAGGATACCAGTATAAGGATCGGCTGCTCAGGGCAGCAAAGGTGATTGTTTCATCTGCCCCCTAAAGAGCTGTTGTGTACTGGATTCTTTTCCACAATATCTTTTTTGCAGCTTGACAAATAGTGGATAGTGCGCACTGTAGCAAGTGTTGTTACGAATGATAATTAGAAGAAAAAATTAAAATAATAAACACAGAGAATGCCTGCAAATATAGGGCTTTCATACTTTGATATAAGGAGAATATTGTCATGGGAAAGATAATTGGAATTGACCTTGGAACAACAAATTCATGCGTGGCAGTAATGGAAGGTGGCGATCCCACCGTTATTGCCAATGTGGAAG
>JAOZKX010000408.1 GCA_029935135.1 Desulfocapsa sp. | reverse complement strand
CCCTCTGGAAGTGCTGTATCTGAACCACTGGATTCGCAAAGCACAGAACCAGGGACTGGTTGTGGTTGATGCCCTTACTGAATCAAAAACCCTTCTGGAAGAAGAGATAGATCAATTTCGTCAGGAATTCCTTGACAGTCAGGTGAAACTCACCGAACTGCAAAGCGAATCAGTATCCATCAATGACGAAATCGCACGACTGCGTGAAGCACTCAGGGAACAGTTGAGTAATATTCAGACCGTTCAGGCTGGATTTTCAGCAGCCGAATTCGGATTGGGCCTATCGTCCAAAATGCTCGCTATGATTCCCAATGCTGGTTCTACTTTAAGCGGAGGACTGAATCTGGCAATCACCCTTGGCCAGAACATACCTCTCCCCTTGAACCTTGTGGGCCAAGCCTACGAGGATGTCTCCACCCATGTCCTTGGCGCTGATTATCCTGCTCAAGCAGATGATGTCGAAAGTGCCCTTGGGGTTCAACCCATGAATCTCAAACAGGTTCTTGATCGATCAGGGAACATTGCCAAGGGACTAAGCACCATTTCCGACTTGATTGGTGATAGTGCGGCCAACCCCAAGGACATCACTTCGGCTCTTAACAAGCTGCGTGGATCCTACCCCTTCCTTTCCGGAGTCATCAGCGACACCATCGCTCTGATGGATAAAAAGATGGAATACGCGAACTTGCTGGAGGAGACCATGGAAAAAATCGCCAATTTGCCGAACATGATTGCCAATAACCAACTCACTGTAACCCTGGTGGAGCGGTATCTGACGCAGACCGGCAATGTACTGCTTGAAGTCGGCGACATGGTGTATCTTGCTGAAATGGAACGAAGGGCCCGTGAGCGGTTGATCCGTTACCATTACTATCTGGCAAAGGCCTACGCCTATCGGATGCTGACCCCCTACCCTCACCCGCATGATCTGACTTATCTGCTAGATGAGATCATAGCTCTGGTCGATGCGGATTTGTCCCAGGCCGGGGAACAGGGATACGCTCCCCAATTCAAACTGGATATAGACTCCACAGACTACGATAACCTGAAAACCCTCTTTGAAGAGGAACTGTGGGGTATTGCCGATCAAACACTGACCGAATATCTCAGCACCAGAGGAGGAGGTGAGCTTTCTACCAGCGTCACCATCGGTCTCACTGGAGACGAAATTCAGACCCTTAATGAAAACGGGTCTGTCACTGTGAATCTGGTTGAGCGAGGCTTCTTTGCCTCAGACAAGGAAGACATCCGACTGGTTAATCTGGAGGTCAACCATGTCACTCCAACAGATCCCACCCTTGACTTTGGCACTTTTGCCTCAGTTGAGGTTCTTATGAAACACTCCGGCTATTCACTGATGACCCAGGGAGGAGAAACCTATTTCTTCCAGCACCATAACGAATTTGGCAGCGGTGCAGCGGGATCACAGATTACCTGGGGAGCAACATACGATTACTACGCCTCAGAGCCAGGAAATGAAATTATCAACCCCATTGCACCCAGCCATGCTTCAGATTCTCTTCTCCTGACGATGCTGGATGCTCATGCCAAGGCTGATCATATCATGATCTACTCACGTCCTGGTGCCTGGGCTGATATTATCATTACAACAGATTCCACAACTGACAGCGGTGAGCCCATCGAACTGGAGGAGCTTTCTGTGAATGTCACCTACGACTGGAGCACACGATCTTCAGGAACCCAACTGACAGTGCAGGTCGGCGGTGAAGATATTCTGCCCCAATTCCTGCTTGACACAGCGGATCAAAATGGGCGCAAGGACGGCAGGGGTGGCTTTATTCGAATCTATGACAGTTCACTGGCAGAGGTTGGAGTAGAGGCTCAAAAACGGTTTGGCCCCTGGGCTTTCAGCCACTGGACAAACCGTAACGGAACTCCCCCGGCCGGTGTAAGCGGTGATCTGGAGAATAGTACGATCACCGTGTCCTTGAGCACTGATAGGGATATCAAGGCCTGGTACATTCAGGATGCCGATGGTGATAATATGGATGACGACTGGGAAATCGAACACTTCGGAGATATAGATGTCTCTGACGGTACGGAAGACTCAGACAATGACGGTCTGACCGATCTTGAGGAATCCCGTCTCGGTTCCGACCCCCACAATTCCGATACAGACGGTGATGGTATGCCGGACGGCTGGGAGGCAGAACACCAGCTCAATGTCCTGGAAAATGATGCCATGGATAACGCCGATGGAGATGCGGCCCCCAATATTGCAGAATATCAGGGAGGGACTGATCCCAATGATGAAAATGATACTCCGCAACTGGATACCGTACTGGAAGATTTTGAATCAGGCGATCTGTCCCGTTTTTCCTGGACCACACAGGGAGACGGTGCCTGGGAGGTTTCCCCGAAAAATGTTCTAAATGGTGCCTTCTCCGCGCGCTCCCCCGTACTGGCCGATGACCAGGCAGCACGCCTGGAAAGTCTGGTTACCTGCGAGGCTGGCTCTGTCACCTTCACCTACAATAACAGCAGTGAATATTGCGGCAACATCCTCTGTGACGGCCTTGTCTTCTCCATCGATGGCGTTGTAATGGAGCATTTCGCCGGTGACACCGGAACGCAGACAGCAACATATGCGGTAACAAGTGGTCCGCATACATTTGCCTGGGAGTATACAAAAGATTCAT
>JAOZKX010000062.1 GCA_029935135.1 Desulfocapsa sp. | reverse complement strand
CAGCCAGTGGTATTTCCAGCGCTACACCTCACACCTTCCGACAGCGGGTGAATTTACAATTTTTGACAGAAGCTGGTATAATCGGGCAATGGTTGAGCCGGTCATGGGATTTTGCAGCGATGTACAGAACAAACGGTTTCTAAAAGATGTGCCAATGCTAGAAGAGCTGCTTGTTAAAGATGGGATTACCCTCTTTAAATTCTATTTTTCTGTCTCAAAAAATGTGCAGAAAGAACGCTTTGACTCCAGAAAAGATGACCCGTTAAAGCAGTACAAACTGTCACCTGTTGATAATCTTGCGCAAAAATACTGGAACGAATATGCCATTCGTAAATTCCAGATGCTTTCTGAAACCAACCGCACCATGGCCCCCTGGACCATTATCCGATCAGACAATAAAAAACTTGCCCGTATCAACTGTATCAAACATATCCTCAGCAATATGGACTATGAAGGGAAACTTCCGATAAAAGAACTCACTCCCGATCCCAAGATTGTTGTTTCAGGAATTGACGAACTTCGTCATATGGAACAAAATCTGATGACTCCCAAAAAGCTACACGGCTAGACATCCCTCAAGAATATCAGCCACGCCAATTCCCATCTTCTCGTGATGGGGATTGGTACAAACCTGATCAAAAACGGGTTGTGCGACTCCCCTCAAAGGTACCGTATTCACTCGTATATCTTCGATTGACCCAGGTTCCACTGACTACTCCGGGAGCAACAACAACACCACTGAATTCACCACCGGTACTTGCACCACCAGCTGTAAAGGCTTCAGCATGAAACATGTTCTGTCCATCCACTGTTCCAGTAAGAGTAAAATTATCATGCAGATCATTGGAATACCCAGACCCTGTAATAACACCCTGAGCATCAATGGTTACACTCCATGTTCCCCTATCTGTTCCGGAAAAAACTCCCTGCCACCCCCCTGGATAGAGGAATCCTTCTTCTTCAGGGACATTTACAGAACTCAGGATAGCGGGTAAAAACATTCCCCAGAGGAACTCTTTTCCAGGTTCTTCTTGTTCCCACTGTGCATACAGCATAACACTGCTGCTTCCCATCGAGAATGTGTCCCCACTGGCATACTGCTCAGCTGTTCCATTGGCAGCACTATTCCAACCAGCGAATGTGCTATTTATTTGAGTGAGAGTACCAGTGTTCCCAAGCACTGTGACTATTGCCCCCTCAGCATATCTATTGCTGTCCACAGGAACAGATCCGGAGCTATTTCCATTCCCATCATAACTGACGACATAGGTAGCAACTTCTCCAGTCACAGGAAAAACAAGTTGTGAGAAGGCTGGACTTGTCCTACTTATCTGCATTGCCCTTTCCTCACCTAGTCCACCTAAAGAACTGACCTCCCAGAGAAGGTTATCAGAGGAAGTAAAACTGTCAGTTACGATAAAGACAATGGCATATTCCCGGAAGATATCATCTTCGGGAACGGCAGCAATAATAGTGTTTCCTATGGGAGTACCATTTTTTTTCAGGGTAAGTGTGAAATCTACTGTTGCGGGACTGTACTCATCATAGGCACTGAGAATAATCCCACCACTGATTTGGGCTCCCTGAGCCACAGTACCACTGCCAATATGCCCTTCCATTGCTACTAACATATCACCGCCACTGGTGGCCCATCCAAAAGTATCAGCATATGGCCCGTCGGCACTACTGTTCAGGAAAAAACTATCCGTGGGATTCCAGTCATAAAACAGAGTCTCAGCAGAATATGCGGAAAGCACAGTGCTGAAAAAGAACAGCATTGTGAGAACAGGGCCAGTGACTCTGGTGATTCTCTCTTTCATTTATTTATTCTCTCTTTGGATTAGAACGAAACTACGGTACACTACCACATAAATACAGAAATTCATCTAAACACAGTTTGCACACATTTGACACAAAATTCAGTTATTCAGAGAAAATGCTGTTCGTACAGTTTGCCTGAGAATCCGTAACTCATCAAAAAGCGGATTCACCAGAATACTATTTAACGAGGAGAGAGCCGGTTGAATAAACTGCTTAAAAAACACTTTTTTCCGTTTACTGCTCAAAAAGGAAAAGGCCCCGACTATCTGTAAGTTCCTCTGCAGGGCAAGTAGAAGGTACTCTTCCCTGAATGTGTCCGGTTCTACATCAATTAATGTCCCAAGGGTGTCCAGGTATGTTGCATACAGTTCTTCCTGGAATTCCTCTGGCAGTTGTGTGTAGGGATCGATCAGCAAAGATGCAAGATCGTAGGCAAGAGGCCCTTGGCGTCCCCCCTGGTAATCTATAAAACGGACCTCATTCCTGCACACCATGATATTTCGAGATTGGAAATCACGATGGAGAAAATAATCCGCCTTTACTGCGGCAGCTTTATCAGCCAGCAGAACAAACTCTTCCTGCAGACCTGCTGGAGTTTGTTGTGTTAATAAATCCTGCCAGAAAGCCCTCAAAAAGTAGCCCGACTCCCGTTCCAGCATTACATCTTTATCGTAGCGTTTTGTATCCCAGCACCAGTCAGTATCAAAAGATTCTGCCCCCTTGACCTGCATATTGGCAAGTTGCTGCACTGCCTGTTGGTATAAGGGCCGAAGGATACTCAGGTGCATTTTTTTGTCACTGTTCTGTGCCCCCAACACCATATCATGAAGCTTACAATCTCCTAGATCCTCAAAGAGGAGAAGGCCGGATTCAGCATCCCATCCAACCTGTTTGGGCAGACACACACCTTGCTGCAACAGATGCAGGCCAATATCTCTGGCCGCCTGTGCTTCTCTGAGATCCATGTTATCAAGAGTTGGAGGGGCCACGGCAAGACAGAGGGATTCACCTCCAAGGGATACCCGCCAGAATTTCCTGCTGGAGCCATCCCCAGCCAGTGTTGTAATCATCAAACTGGCAAGATTATCATGCCGGATCATACCGTTCTTTTTCAGGAGATCGGTAAGGATGCGAAGATTTTGTTTTTCATTTTCATCAATCATGCATACAGTGTACTCAGTGTTCCCAAAAACCTGTATCAAAAAAAACAGATGACAAAAGCAGCCACCAACATATTTCGTGACTCTCTTCTCAGGAAAGAGGAATTCACCACCACCTTTGAACTGGTTCCCGGCAGGGGCTCTGGTGGCAAGCGACTGGAAAAGATTCTCACCCTTGCTGAACTCGCCAAGAATGATGGCCGCATAAAGGCCTTTTCCATCACCGACAATCCTGGAGGTCACCCTGCCCTCTCCCCCACTTCACTTGGCTTGGATATCCAGGCAATGGGCATCAGTCCACTCCTTCATTTTTCCCTGAAAGATAAAAACCGCAACATGGCGGAAAGCCAGCTGTTCGAGTGCCATCGCCACGACTTGCTTAACATCCTTGTCCTCGGGGGCGACTATCCCAGGCACGGTTTCCAGGGACAGGCAATGCCGGTCTTTGATCTTGATTCCATCCAGCTTCTGGACATGATTTGCAAATTACGAAGCCCCCTGCAGTTGGATAAAGGTGTTCCCGGTCAGGCAATGGATCTGCCATCCATGGACTTTTTTGCAGGATGTGTCGTCTCTCCTTTCAAAACCACGGAGGCTGAACAAGTCTGGCAATATGTAAAGATGCTGAGCAAGATCCAATCCGGGGCCAGCTTTGTTATTACCCAACTGGGATATGACATGGCCAAGTATAAAGAGTTGATAGATCTGTGCCATAATAAGCAAACCGACATACCACTTATAGCCAATGTCTTTATCCCCAGTCTCACTGTTGCCCGTATTATGAACAGAGGAAAAGTGCCTGGTGTCCTTTTACCGGATACGCTCCTGCAACAAATTGAGAAAGAACAACAAACATCAGACAAGGGAAAAGAATCTTCTCTGTTGCGGGCCGCACAGATGATTGCTGCATTACGCCAGATGGGATATGACGGTGTCCATATCGGTGGCAACAATCTGACTTTTGATGACCTTTCATTTCTTCTCGGTCAGGCAGAAAATTTGTATACATATCCAAAAGACGATAAACGGGAAATTCACTTTCCGGTGGCAGAGACATGGTATCTGCACAGCGACTGCACAAAAGAAAAGCGAAAACAGAAGCATCCCTTTATTTTTTTTGCAAACGAGCTTATCCACAGACAATTTTTCACCCCCGAGGGCTTCTTCTTTCCACTGGCAAAAAAATTCAGTCTCTTTGTCCTCCAGAGAAAACGACTGGAAAAGATTTACAGTTTTGTTGAACATCTCTGCAAAAAACTTCTCTTTCACTGCAGGATGTGCGGGGACTGCACCCTGTCTACCTCTGCCTATATCTGTCCTCAATCAGGCTGCCCAAAAAAAATGATTAACGGCCCCTGTGGTGGTTCCAACAACGGTTATTGTGAAGTCTACCCAAATGAAAGGATCTGTTTCTGGGTCAGAAGTTTTCAGCGCGGAAAAAATCCAGTGTGCAGCAATATCCAGCCCCTGCCTGTACTCCCGCCAAAAGACTGGTCCCTCAACAGGAGTTCCTCCTGGCTAAACTATTTTTCAGGTAAAGATCATTGCCAACTTGAACAAACCCACAGCATCCCTCCCAAAACCAGGAACTAATCTTTTTCGGACAAGGGTATTCATTTACCAAAAAAACTATTTCGTCCAGCCACTTTTGCCTAACCTATTCCCACTTTACATTCCCCTGGGAGTATAGTATTTGTATTTTCGCCATACTACAAAAAAGACGCCAGACCTGCCCGTCAGCAAAAAACATATCCGTTTTCTTTTCGGAGCCATAAATAATGAACATCAGAAAAAACATACCATTGTCAGTTGTTATTTCAATAGTGAGCATCTCCTCAGTGCTGCCTGCCCATGCTGCCGACGGATTTCTCTGGGCTATGTTTCTGCCAGCAACGCATGGCGGGGAAACGGCACCGGTGATAATTCCTGACAACAGTGATACCTGCCTTATTGCCAATGGGAACGCAACAGTATCTGATAATTGCACATCACTCATGTGGCAGCAGACAGACACCGGTGACAGATATGATATATCTGATGCAGTGGACTATTGTGAAGAAATGACCCTTGGGGGCTTCTCTGACTGGCGGCTCCCTCAAAAAAGAGAACTGAAAACCATAGTATCATGCAGTAACACTAAGGCAATACCACTGCATGATCAAAACACCAATAAGCCAGTTGGACAAAATGAGATCTCTGCAACATGTTGCGGGAACTATCCCAATTGTAACGACTATGTCTCCCCAACCATTGACAATACATTCCAAATAAGCCCTGATATAAGCAACTATTTTGACCCCACTGATTACACATATTGGACAATCTGGTCATCACCTGGGTCTTTAAACACCTGGTTGGTAAAATTCAACTCTGGATCTGCTTACTACAATAACGGCACACACAATTATCGCTCACGCTGCGTCAGATACCAGACCAGTCCGGAGGGTGTAAAGATTGACTGTACCGGTCAGACTGAAGGCTTGGCCTACCTGGACAACTGTTCACTCTGTGTTGGCGGCACAACTGGAAAGGCTGCCTGTACTCAAGATTGTAACTTTGAGTGGGGTGGCACAGCTCTTCTTGATGATGGTGAGTGTCGAGATCCGGAAGCCCCTGCAACACCAACCTGTACCTCAGGTTCGCAAGTTGTCAGCTGGAACAATCGTGAATGGCAGCGTTGTATAGAAAGCAATGCATACGGCCAGCTTCGCGAAGCGAGAAATTACTGCGAAACGCTAAACCTTGGCGGCTACACCGACTGGCTGCTTCCAACAAAGGAAGATGTGAAAAGCCTGGTAGTCTGCAGCAATGACCATCCTGTTCCATTAGCAGACAGTCAGAACTGCGGTGATGATGGCTATGACACTGAATACATAAGCCCAACAATCGATTCCACCTTTGAATATGTGGACGAATATGACACTTATTGGGCCGAAGAAACAAACCAGGATCCTCCCTACCCTGGAGGATGGCACCTCCGTATCTCTGACGGCAGAATGCAATATGATGAAAACTGGAGTCAGGTACGGTGCGTGCGTCCCTGACGCCGTTCACACTCCAGTAACAAACATCATCCCCTGTTGTTTAAAATATTTTCAACACTCCTTCCTCCGCTTACCTCATGGGAAAAGATTGCTTCAAGTAGCGGCCCTACTTTTTCCATCTCTTCTTCGAGCAGCAAGAACCCGGGTAAAGGTTCTGCCTTGACCACATTGACCCGACTCTGGTTGGAGAGAGAGGCTGGCAGATATTCAACATACTTTCTATTTTCGGGAAGATCACAAAGGGCAAGGAGAACATCACACATATTGCCAAGATATTCTCCCTGGCCTAAATGCTCTATAATCTGCATCACAGCAGAAGAGGCAGAGAGGTAGGTTTCTGAGATGATAGCGGTGCTTCCCGTTTCACATGTTACCGTTGAGGCAAAACAGCGACAGGAAAAGGGCCGCACCTCATATATACTGCAGCAGTTCTCGTTAAGAAATGGGCATGGGTCATTATTGCCATATGTTTCAGGCTCAACATCCTCTCCCCTCAAACAACTTGCAGCAAAACCATTCGTAGTCATCACCGGGCGCCTGGTTTTTCCTTTCTTCTGCATAGTTTCGGCAAACCATTCCATCTTCCCCTGTTTGCGGATATGACGATGAATAAACTCACCTTCCACTGCTGTCATGGTCACATTTTGCGTGCAGCAGACGGCACATCCTTTTTTACAGGCTATTTTCTCATCCATCCACTTTTCAAATTCCTTGTAAATTACTAGTAAGACATCCTCTTTTAATGGCATAATCAATTCCTTTATCGACTCATTTTTTAAGGA
The DNA here is from genome assembly GCA_029935135.1 of Desulfocapsa sp. GTDB lineage: Bacteria > Desulfobacterota > Desulfobulbia > Desulfobulbales > Desulfocapsaceae > Desulfocapsa. The sequence goes on along the minus strand of JAOZKX010000062.1, from coordinate 2,010 downwards.
GAAGTTCTTTTTATCACTGGATAAGCTGTTGACTTTTAATAGCCTACATCTGTATAATTTGACACGACAGTTGTACTCTCAATTATATCAGAGTTTTTGTAAAAGCTCTTAGGCAGCCTATCTATACAACAGGAAAGGAAATAGCATATTTACATTCAAATTGTAATGTCTACTCCCGATTCATTTTCGCTGTACTCCTGTCACTAATAACAGCAAAATAACAGACTGCACTTTAACCGGACAATAGCTTACATCAATTTTTTATTTTTTTCTCTTATGGAATCAATCCTATGACTCTTCGCTCATATTTTTTTACTCTCTGCCTCGGCATCGCTATCACTTTAAGCGCATGCTCCCCTGACAAAGAAGCCAAACAGGAAGCACCGCAACCACCGCCACCACTCCCTGTGGAAACTATTACTGTGCAAAAAGAGCAGGTTCCTATCTGGCTTACCTATACCGGAAAAACAGAAGCAACTCAGCGTATTGAAGTACGAGCCCGTGTTTCTGGAACTTTAGAGCAAATTCTCTTTAAAGACGGTGAATCTGTAACCAAGGGCCAGAAACTCTTTGTTATCGAAAAAACATCTTATCAGGCTGCAGTCGATCAGGCTAATGCTAAACTTGAGCACGACAAAGCATCACTCAAACTTGCTATAACTGATGTAGAACGCTACAAACCTCTCGTGGCAAAAGATCTTGCTCCACGAGCCACCCTTGATCAATATGTAGCAAAGGCCGATGAGTTAAGAGCTTTACTTAAATCTGACAAGGCTGCTATTCGAGAAGCTGAACTTATTCTCAGCTACACAGATGTACTCGCTCCGGCAGCAGGGCGTGCCAGTCGTGCAAGAGTTGACCAGGGTAATATCGTTGGCTATAGAGACAATACCCTGCTCACGACAATTGTCTTTGATGACCCCATGTATGCTTATTTCAACCCAAGTGAAGAAGAATTTCAGATCATGAGGCAGCACAAATCTCTTCAGATTATGCCTGCAAAGATTCGAGTCCCTGATACTCGAGGACACCTCGTCAAACGAGAAGCCTATACAGGTGAAGTTGATTTTGGTGATAATCGGGTTGATCGCATGACCGGAACCATCACCATGCGCGCAATCGTGCCCAATAAAGAACATGACCTGCTTGAAGGAACATTTGTCTATGTGGATGTATTTGTCAGTGATCAGGCACAATTCCTTATGATTCCACCTGGTGTTGTGTTGGAAGACCAACAGGGAAGTTTCGTCTATATTCTTGGAAACAATGGAAAAGCAGAACGTGCAGACATCAGCCGAGGATTCGAATCCAGATTTTACCTGCAGGTTACAGAAGGCCTGCAGGATGGTGCAGAAGTAATTATTTCCGGCTTGCAGAAAGTGAGTCAGGGGCGTGCTGTAAAGGCAACGGATGCCACTGATACAAAAGGTGTTCCTGCAGTAATGAAACAACAAAAAATGGAAGGTTCAGAGTAACTATGCTCTCTATATTTTTTATCAAACGCCCCATTTTTGCCATGGTCATTGCGCTGATGACCGTCATAGCCGGTGGTGTCTGCATTCTGATCCTGCCCATTCAGGAATATCCTGATGTTACCCCCCCGACGGTTGTTGTATCCGCAACTTATGTTGGTGCCGATGCCTACACGGTTGAAGAAACCGTTACTCGTCCCCTGGAAGACCAAATTAATGGTGTCCAGGGAATGATCTACATGGATTCATCATCCACAAGTTCCGGTACAGGAACCATCACCGTTTACTTTGAACCTGGTTATGACCTGGATATTGCCACAGTGGATGTACAAAACCGGGTGGCTATGGCAACGCCCCAACTCCCTGCAGAAGTAAAGCAACAGGGTGTTATTGTCGACAAACAATCCCCTTCCATTGTCTGCTTTGTTGGCGTAACCGGTGATGATCGTTATGACGACATGTTCTTAAGCAACTTTGTGAACATCAATATCCTTGATGAACTTCGTCGTATCCCCGGTGTCGGTAAAGCCAACAATAT
>JAOZKX010000407.1 GCA_029935135.1 Desulfocapsa sp. | reverse complement strand
ATCAGGCCGTAGCGAATGCCGGTCTGCGTAGCTCCCCATGCTCCAAGCCTGACTGCAAGTGGCAGTACGCCGGCACCGTATTTGGTGGCAATTTTTATGGTTTTATCACTGCTGTTATCATCCACAACAATGATATTATAGGTTCCAGCCTCTGCAATTTGTTCAAGAACATTGCCAAGATTCAGTGCCTCGTTGTAGGCAGGAATCACGATCAGGACCTTATCAGGAGTATGGGTTGCTTTTAATGTCACAGTACAAAATTACCCTGCAGATAATATGTTTTGATACAATTGTATGGTTTGTTCTGCTGTCCGGTCAATATGAAATGTCGTCTCAAATCGATTTTTTCCTGCCAGGCCCATGCTCTTTCTTTCTTCAGGGTGCCCGGCAAAATCCTTTAATAAACTGGCCAGTTCCTCTACTTTTCCCACACTGAACAAAGAGCCGGTCTTCCCATCCTGTACAACCCAGGTCATACCTGAACCTGCAACATAACTAACAAGAAGCATTTTGGAAAAGTGCATGGCTTCCAGTAGAACAAGACCAAAGGCCTCCGTTCGTTCAATAGAAGGAAGACAGAAACAGTCAGAAGTTGCCAACAGGGCCTGAAGTTCATTTTCAGGTAGGAAACCGCTAAGGGAGACTCTGTCCTGAACCTGCAACTTTGTGATTAATTTTTCCAGAGTGCCTCTTTTGTCACCTTTTCCCACAATAATGACTTTCACTCCGTCGGTCTGAGCAGCAGCACGGATTAATACCTCATGCCCTTTATAATAAGTGAGCCTGCCTACCGATAATACCCGCATCGTTTTTCCATTCCCCCAGATACTTTCAGCCTTTTTCAGCGCTTTATGATCTGGTACTGCAAGCCTCTTCGGGTTTAGGCCAAGTGGTATAACTGTGCATTTTTCTTTCCACTTTGTCAATGGGATACTGCTGTCAAGATATGTTTGTGATGTCGTAATGATTGCAGCCGCATGGGATAATAGTTTCTGCTCAAAAGGACGATAGAGAGAGTAGGCTGCGGCAAGTCTGCGGTCTATTTTTGAGGATACGACATCAGCATGCCAGTGTATCACCCACGGTATTTTGTATGTCTTGATAAGCAGAAGCGGCCAGAATGCAGATGTGTTTGGTACATGGAAGTGGATAATGTCAGGTTTAAATTGCTTTATTGCTTTGTGCAATAAAAGGGGGAATCCGGGGCTGATCGGAGCATAGAGGATGGATCCGTAACAAGTGGCACGAAATATTGAACCGGCAGTGTCGTGTTTGGTCAGGCTCTCTGTAACTGGTTCACCAGGAGAGCGATGGACAACCGCAGCGGTTTTAATTCCTCGGTTGGATAGTGCAGGTAGCAGGTCACCTAGAAAATTTTCCATACCGCCAGCAAAAGGAGGATAGAATTTGCCTATATGCAATACACGCAAGGGTTAATTGTCTCCAGCTTTCATTACAATCTTCTTCATCTTTTGCAGAAAAATATCTTTAGCAAAAAATGCTGCTCTTTCTTCACAGACATCTTTCATGGAGATGGCGGTTTCTTCAGAGAAGGTGCTCACTGTCTGGCAAAGAAGATCCACAGAGAGCTCATACTCAGGTAGGAGAATACCGGTTGTTCCATCAATAATTGTTTCTAATAATCCTCCCTCCGCGATACCGATAACAGGTTTTCCTGAAGCCATGGATTCAACCGAACTCATGCCGAAATCCTCATCTTTGGGGATGTATATTGTTGCAAGGCAGGTGGAAAGAAGTTCCTGAAGGGTGGCTTCTTCAACCCAGCCTAAAACCTTAATATTGTCATATCCATCTGCAAGCTGCATGATATTCTTGAATTCCTTGCCTCCTGAGATAACAACAAGTTTTTGATCCGGCAATTTCTGAAATGCCCGCACAACCATATCGACTCGTTTAAGGGGATCAAGTCTGGCAATGGAAAGAAAAAATCCCTCCGGATGTTTCCATGTGAACTTGTCCGTGTCGCAGGGAGGATTTATAACAGTAGATCGACAGCCAAGATATTTTTGTATACGTTTCTGTACATTGTTTGAGTTGGCAATAATGATATCCATTTTTCCCATAGCCTGTTCAAACTGCGGTTGGAACCATTTGTTAAATGCATTTAAAATAGGTCGTTGCCAGGCAGGAATAAGAGAGAGGAAAAAGTCGCGCTGATCATAGATAAAACGCGGAGGAGTGTGGCAATAATAGATGTTTTTTCCATCTCTGTGATGGTGAGCTGCCAGTGGTGTGTAAAAACCGCTGTAAATAATTGCGGCATAAGAACGGAGAAACTCGGTATCCTCCTTAAATGCTCTGGCGAGCTTATACTGGCGCCAGAGTGGTATCCTGGTAAAGGTATGGAGGCTGATTTCCTTCTCTATAGCCGACGGTTCGAGAAAAAACGGATGCTCAGCAGTCTTAAAACCATAGCCAAGATCAGTCCGTAAGCCATCAGCAAGTATATGACAGAGCCGTCCCCCTCCCTCGGCGGACTCAAAGTAATCATGTAAGACGATTGAACTGTTAATCTATTCACCCTGAAAAGAAATTGTTAGATTGTTGCGTTCCAAAAAGGTTCTTCGTGTTCTCTCTGTAGGAGCTTCGCCCCTGCGAGCGATTGACGGGGGACAGCAGCCACTCAGCAAAATCACCAGCA
>JAOZKX010000061.1 GCA_029935135.1 Desulfocapsa sp. | reverse complement strand
TTCTTCAGTTACCAGATAGGCAACTGCAGCGGCCACATCTTCAGGGCTTCCCAGCGTACCAAGGGGAATCTCTGCTTTAATCTTTTCCTGAATTTCTTCTGGTAAATCTTTCGTCATATCAGTAACAATATATCCTGGGGCAACACCATTTACCGTGATATTGCGTGAAGAAAATTCTTTTGCCATGGATTTAGTCATACCCTGCATGCCAGCTTTGGCAGCAGCGTAGTTGACCTGCCCGGCATTTCCTGCAAAGCCTATCACCGAGGAGATGTTTACAATACGCCCCCATCTCTTTTTCATCATGGCCCGTGCCGCTGCTTTTGCACAGATAAAAGAACCTTTAAGATTGGTGTCAATAACAGCGTCCCAGTCAGCCTCTTTCATTCGTGCCATAAGGCCGTCTCGGGTAATTCCAGCATTATTTACGAGAATATCAAGGGAACCTGCTTCTTTAATCATTCCTTTAATTGCTTTTTCTGTTGCAGCAGTATCTGCAACAGAAAAACCTATGGTATCGGCTACTCCACCGGCATCGGTTATGATTTTTCTGGTCACATCCGCAGCATCACTGTTTGACACATAATTTATATACACATGGATACCCATTGCGGCAAGTCGAATGCAAACTGCCCTGCCAATGCCCCTGCTGCCACCTGTCACCAGTGCTATTCTCTTTGTATCACTCATGAGCCGCGATTTCCTTCAATTTTATTAATCAAGATGGGAATAATCTCAAATAGATCCCCAACAAGACCAAAGTCCGCCACATCAAATATTGGTGCATCTTTATCACGATTGATTGCGACTATCGTTTCAGACGATTGCATTCCAGCCACATGCTGAATAGCTCCTGATATGCCACAGGCAATATACAGTTTCGGGGCCACCGTTTTTCCAGTCTGACCAACCTGATGCGGATAGCCTATCCAACCGGCATCAACGACAGCTCGACTGGCAGACACTGCTGCATCCATGGATTCCGCCAACTCACGAATCAACTTAAATCCTTTTTCGCTATCCAGCCCGCGTCCGCCGCCAATCAGAATATCAGATTCCTGAATATTCACATTATCCTGCTCAGATATTACGGATTCCAGAACTCGCACTTTAGTCTGTAGCTGTTCCGCTGTTACTGCAATATCTTCAACAACACCATTTCTAGAAGCATCAAATTCAAGGGGCTTCATGACCTTGGGCCGCACTGTTGACATCTGTGGTCTGGAACTGGGACAAACAATAGTTGCCATGATATTGCCACCAAAGGCAGGACGCGTCTGCAGCAGTGCGCCATCATCTTCCCGTATTGCAAGTTCCGTACAATCGGCGGTGAGTCCAGCCCCAAGGCTGTTTGCCACTCCAGGGATAAATGAACGGCCAATGGCAGTTGCCCCGGCAAGGACAATTTCGGGCTTATGTTTTGTAATCAGATCCGTCAACACCGCGCCGTATGCTTCATCTGTGAAATATTGCAGGGATGGATTGTCCACCCGATACACTGTATCTGCACCGTGGCCAATAAGCTGTGCAGCTGTCTCACCGGTATCTGCACCAATAAGGACAGCTGAAAGATCTACCCCCCTGGCATCGGCCAGTTTCCTCCCGACACCCAAAAGTTCAAGGGATACAGGGGCAAGGCTTCCTGCTCTGAACTCACAGTAAACCCAGACACCGCTCCAGCTCTCAAGATCCACCTGCACACTTTTTTCCACACCTTCCAGAGTGAGAGCTTCAACCTCACACACATCCACGCAGGAACCGCACAAGGTGCAGGCATCTCCAACGACCGCAAGGCCATCTTTTACTTCTATGGCTGCAAACGCGCAATTATCCTCACAAACGCCGCAGCCGACACATAGCTCATTATCTACAATTAACATGATATCAACCTTTAAAGGTATACTGCCAGTTTTTCAACAAGTTGTTCAATCTGCTCTTCCATGCTGCCGTTTAAGATGGCCCGACCACCACGAGGTTTTGGCGGAAAGACATCGACAACCTGTGTGGGAGAACCGGCAAGCCCGATACAGGCGGCATCGGCACCAATATCTTCTGCTGAGAGAACAGTAAATTCTGCTTTTTTGGCCTTCATCTTGCCTTTTAAGGATGGAACCCGAGGCGTATTAAGATCTTTGACAACAGTCAGCAGGACAGGACAGGAAACAGCAACAACATCGTAGCCATCATCCATCATCCGTTCCATAACCAGTTCGCTCTCACTTGCCTCACGAATGTTCTGAATGCAGGTAACAAATGGAATATCAAGGCGAATGGCAAGCCCGGGTCCTACCTGGGCTGTATCTCCATCTATCGCCTGTTTCCCGCAAAGGATCAGATCGAAATCCCCTATTTTTTCTACAGCTTTGGCCAGCGTATAGGATGTTGCCCAGGTATCCGCACCGGCAAAGGCGCGATCAGAGACCAGCACTCCTTTATCTGCCCCACAAGAAATTGCCTGTTTAAGAATCTCCTCGGCCTGCGGCGGGCCCATGGTAAGTACCGTTACCTTTCCTCCCAACTGTTCCCTGAGGCTGACGGCCTCTTCAAGGGCATGCTGGTCGTAAGGGTTCATTATGGACTGCACCCCTTCTCTTGCCAATGTATTTGTCTCAGGATCAAGACGGACATCTTTGGCATCGGGAACCTGTTTGATACAAACAATAATATTCATATTTTTTCCGACTATTTACGGGAGTATTCTTTGTTCAGTTCCTGTCCAATAACATTTCGCTGTACCTGATTTGTTCCTTCGTAGATCTGCAGGATCTTTGCATCCCGCATCATCTTCTCGACAGGGTACTCACGCATATAGCCATAACCACCCATAACCTGCACAGCATCAACACTCACCTTCATTGCCATATCAGTGGCCATCACTTTACACATGGAGGATACTTTGGACATATCTTTTGGATGTGCATCAATATGTTTTGCCGCAGCATAGACAAGAGCCCGGGAGGCTTCCAGTTGAATTGCCATATCGGCGAGTATATGCTGAATTGCCTGAAATGATATGATAGGTTTACCGAACTGAACACGCTGTTTGGCATATGCTGCAGCTTCATCAACACAGGCCTGGCCAATACCCAGACCAAGGGCCGCAATCCCTGGTCGGGAAGAATCAAGGGTCTTCATAACGGTGATAAAACCAGTTCCCTTTCTGCCCACCAATCTATCCTGAGGGATCCTGCAATCCTTAAAAATCAGCTCTGTGGTCGATGAGGCTCGAATTCCCATCTTCTTTTCCTTGGGGCCACAGGTAAAACCGGGATCTCCTGCCTCCACAACAAAGATGGAAGCCCCACGAGCCCCCTTTGATTTGTCTGTTATGGCAATCACTGTATAGATCTCAGCCTCACCACCATTGGTAATCCACTGTTTCGTACCATTCAGCACCCACTCATCACCATCAAGCACCGCTGTGGTCTGAATTCCGGAGGCATCCGACCCTGCATTTGCCTCAGTGAGACCAAAGGCGGCAAAATACTTTCCTTCGGCAACCGGTGGCAGATATTTCTTTTTGAGTTCCTCTGAGCCAGCAATGATAATGGGGTACACCCCTAAAGCACTGGCTGCAAAAGCCGTACCAATACCGATACACCCACGGCCAAGCTGTTCCAGAGCAAGAACGATATCTAGACAGCCGCCACCAAACCCGCCATATTCTTCTGGGATAGGAACGCCAAACAGATCCGCCTGGGCCATACTCTTTAAAATTTCGCGCGGGAACTCGTCTTTTTCATCAAGCTCTGCACGATTTGGAATAATACGCTCATCCGTTAGCTGTTGAGCAATCTCAACAATCATATGCTGTTCTTCTGAAAGAAAATAATCCATGTGTCTCCTGTTTACCAGCTGAGCAAAGCTGCGCCCCAGGTGAAGCCGCCACCAAAGGAACAGACTAAGAGTAAATCATCGGGTTGTAGCTTTCCTGCCCTGTTGGCTTCGTCAAGGGCTATAGGGATCGAAGCAGCGGAAGTATTACCATATTTCTGAACATTTATGAATACTTTTTCTTTTTCAATACCCAAACGGGATACCAATTTATTAAGAATTCGAATGTTGGCCTGATGGGGAATCATAAGTGTGATGGAATCCATGCTTACATTCTCCCTGGCAAGCAATTCAAGAATAGCCCCTTCCATACACTTCACCGCATGCTTAAAGACCTCCCTTCCCTCCATCAACATAAAGCTGCCGGGATTATCCGGCTGCACGAGATCAGGATTACAAGAGGGTGCACTGTGCATATAGAGAAGGTTCCACAGGGATCCATCAGAAAACAGATTGGACCCCACAATGCCCTGCTTCCCATCACGATATTCCAGCACCACAGCCCCGGCACCATCACCAAAGAGAATACAAGTATTACGATCCTCCCAGTTCGTACGACTGGAAAGTGTCTCGGCACCGATAAGCAGGACCTTTTTTTCTCTCTCACTGCGCAGATACTTATCAACTGTATCCAGGCCATATAAAAATCCTGCACAGGCAGCATTTATATCGTAAGCAAAGGCTCTATCAGCACCAAGCTCCTTCTGTACAAAGCAGGCACAGGAAGGCATGGTCATGTGTGAACTGATGGTAGCCACAATAATAAGATCAATCTCTCCTGCCGAAACTCCGGCCATCTCCATGGCTCGCTGGGCAGCAACTGATGCTAAACGATAGGCTTCTTCGCCTTTTCCACTTTGCCGCCGTGTGGAAATTCCGGTACGGGATTGAATCCACTCATCACTGGTATCAACAAGTTTTTCCAGATCATGATTGGAAAGTACCTTTTCCGGAAGGCAGGAACCCGTTCCAAGAATAATTGCCCCCATCAGCTGTTCTCCTCTGCGATATCAAGATTCATAGCAATGGTGCTCTCTATCTTCTCATTTACCTTCATTTCCACAATCTTGGCAGCTTCCAATATGGCATTTTTAATGGCAGCACTACTGGATTTACCGTGACAAACCAGCCCGGTACCATTTATACCCAACAGGGGAGCACCACCATATTCAGCATAATCAACACGCTTTTTCAGTCGACGAAACACGGGCCTTGCAAGCAGATATCCAAGTTTGGCAGTCAGAGAACTCATTATACCGCCACGGATCATCTCCCCTGCAGCCTCAACCAAGCCTTCACTTACTTTTAAACATATATTACCCACAAATCCGTCACAGACGATAACATCCACATCGCCCTGCCAGATATCCCTGCCTTCAACATTACCAACGAAATTAAGGGAACTCTCAGACAACATGGAATGGGTTTCTTTGACAAGCTGATTCCCCTTACCGGCTTCTTCGCCAATACTGAGGAGTCCAACCCGAGGGGATTTAATATCAAAAACTTGAGAAAAAGCAGAAGCCATAATAGCAAACTGAAATAGATGCTTTGGGCGACAATCCACATTCGCCCCTACATCCATCATTACTACCGGCTGTTTTAGAGTGGGGAAGGCACTTGCTATACCTGGTCTGGATACGGACTTAATGCGGCCAAGTTTTCGAACGGCTGCAGCCATTGTAGCACCAGAATTTCCAGCACTTACCGCACCTGCAACTTCTTTCTTTTTTACAAGATCAAAAGCGACCATTACCGACGCATTCTTTTTCTTGCGGATGGCCTCTACAGGGGATTCCCCCATTTCGACCATTTCAGTGGTGTGAACGATATGCAGCCTGCTGAGAACATTGCCCTCAGGAGACAAACTTTCAAGACTGCTCCTGATAATTCGCTCGTCTCCGACAAGAGTGACCTGCAAACCTTCCTTCTGCACGGCCTGTATTGCCCCGGCAATCAGTTGTTCAGGTCCATGGTCACCTCCCATGGCATCCAAGGCAATATGCACAACTATCGCCCTATTCTATTTCTGCATCCAGACTAAAAACAGAGCGTCCTTTGTACGAACCGCAACTTGGGCAAAGACGATGGGCCAGTTTTGGTTCGCCACACTCTGAGCATGTAGAAATTCCGGGTGCTTTCAAGGCGTCATGAGATCTTCTTTTGCGGGTTCGTGAGTGTGAATGTCTTCTTTTTGGCAGAGCCATAGTTTCCTCCAACAGATCAACTGTCACTATAGGTGACAGAATATAGTTCAATTATATTTTTACAATCTTCAAATAAAGATTGCAAACAAACAACAATATCAACATGTGAATCTTATAGAAATACTCAATTCCCAGAAGAATCGCTACAAAAAAGTGCTTTTATGGAGAATTATCAGCAAATTTTATAACAATGTGCCTGCAATTACAGGATATGGGCAAGCCGCGCTGAGGTCTTTTCCAGGCGTAGTGAGACAATCGAAAAAACAATCTCCAAAAAACTGTGAGCCACATCAGGATTGCTGGCTTTCAACTGTGTAAATTTCTTCCCTTCAAGACAGAGGAGCAAACTGTCTTCAACAGCTACCACCCGTGTCTGATGAACATGTCCATCCAACAAAGCTGCCTCACTGACAACTGCACCTGAATCAAGCAAGGCCACGACCTGCATTTTTTCCTGGAATCCGGTAAACTTCTGGACAGAAAGACGCCCCTCCTGCAGAAAATAAAATGTGTCGGAAGCTTCCTCATAGTCAAAAAGTGTTTCACCAATAAGCAGGCGTTTTTCCTTGAACAATGGGGCAACTTGCTGGCAAACATCTTGAGCAAGGAAATCTGAAAAAGATACAATGGACACTGCAGTTAATTACCCCCAACAGCAAAGCTCGCATTTTTTTCTTCCAGAACCTTTACCAGCCCCTCAAACTTCTCTTTCCTAAGAATCGATTTAAACTGCTCCCTGTAATTTCTAACAAGGCTGACCCCTTCTATATTGATATCATACACTTTCCACTGAGCATTTTTCTGCATCATAATGTAGTTAACCGGGATATCGATTCCATTATCATGGACGACAGTACTCACCTTTGCCTTACTTCCCTTAATTTTTTCATCATGAAAATCGATAGTTGTACCGCTATACCCCTCTAGCTTTCCAATATAGGCGTTTTCCAGAAGATCAGTAAAAAGCAGTACAAAATTATCCCGCTGCTGCTGGTCAATCTTCTTCCAACTCTTCCCTATGGTACGCTTGGACATTTCTGCAAAATCAAAACCATGACTGGCAACAGCCATAATCCTGGACCTTCTTTCAAGCTTATTCTCCACCCCGGACAACTCAGGATCATCAATCAGTTCTGCGATCTGATCGAGTGTTGGCTTTAAAACCTCAGTTGGGCCGGGCGAAGCATTAGCAGATGCTCCTGCAAACAAAAGAGAGCAAAATAAAAACAGTATGATACGAACACCACTCATCACAACATCCTCAACAATAAATTTAACGGCCACTTACCGGAATCAACAACAACAAATCTTGGATCAAAAGGTCCCCTGGAGACCATCGAGCAGTAGATCCTTCAAGTAAGCGTAGACTCCGGGGACAACTGCGCTGAGTGCCGGCTTACCACTCATCAGCGGTACCAGACACTTTATTACGAATCTTCTGTCTTCGATAATCCAGATACACCTGACGCATTGACACATAGGGGTCCAATGAATATTTCTTCAGATCTTCATACACTCCAGGATTTAAGGAAAGTAAATTAACCTGCTTAACACCATACGACCCGACAGTGAGCCAGGGATCATCATAAAAATAGACGACAGGGTGAGAATACGCATCCGCCGTAAAACCAAAAGAATCCCGTACATTTGATGGCCCAATCACCGGCCAGCAGAGATAGACCCCTTCTCCAACTCCCCAGACCCCAAGTGTCTGTCCGAAATCTTCGGGTTTTGGCTGCAACCCAAAATCAACAAGAGCCGGATCGCCAAAACCCAAAACCCCAAGGGTTGAGTTAATACAAAAACGGGAAAGTACTGTTCCCGCATCACGAATTTTTCCCTGTAATAAATTATTCAAGAAACTTATGGGCGAAGCCAGGTTACTGAAGAAATTCCCAACGGAGAAACGAATATCCACAGGTAAAACAGTAGTGTAGGCCTTGTTCACAGGCTTCAAAAACCAGAAATAGAGCTTGTCGTTAAATTCAAAAAAAACCCGATTCATGGGCTCAAGCGGATCGCTATATCCAGGCTCAGCATCGGACGAATCTTCATCAAAAAAGTCATCATCAAGGAGAGCGAACTCATCTTCCATTTCCGCATTCACAATGACCGCATTTACATCAGCAACTGAAACCCTTTCCCGCTGTGCACAGCCAAAAGAACAAAACAGAAGCAATAGAGTAATACAAAAAATATTCTTCTTCATAGTGCGTACGCAACAACAAAGGCCATAACTTTACGGTTTTCCCACATCGCCAAAGGCAAATTTACTTATCAAAGACTCAATGTCAAGAGACGACTCTGTATCCGTCAGAACTTCATCAGGCTTAAAATTTTCATCATCTCCACCAAGGGTGAGTTGAACATATTTATCACCAATCAAGCCTTGAGATTTTATTGAAGCCATGGAATCAACACTCACCAGAGTCTCATTATCCAGAAAGAGAGAAACATTGGCAATACCATCTTCATCCAGCCAGATTTTCGTTACCTGCCCGACAACCACCCCGGCAATTTGCACAGAAGCACCTTTTTTAACTCCTGATATATTATCAAACTGAGCAGTAAGTGTATAGTTATTACTGCTGCCAAAAATTGAAACCTCACCCAGTTGCAGTGCCAGATAACCAAAAGCAGTAAACCCTGCAATTATAAAAAGACCAACCCAGAATTCAATAGCATTATTTTTCATGGTTCCACCAAATGACTCTGATAAATTTCACCCATTGTGGTTTTCACAAATTCTTTAATATGGGTTTTTTGAGACCACTGTATA
>JAOZKX010000406.1 GCA_029935135.1 Desulfocapsa sp. | reverse complement strand
AAAACCTGGATTCTTGAAGACGGCAGGGAGAAGAAGGTGTTCAGCGGCGTAAGCGGCATGATCCGACGGCAGGAAAAGATCGCTGTGGTGGGCGTTAACGGAGCAGGAAAGTCCACCTTTCTAAAAATCCTGGCAGGTAGAAGCGAAGCAAGCAGCGGCAGTGTTGTTATCGGTGCCAATGTCCACACTGGCTATTTCAGCCAGCATTCCATGGATGTGCTGAAGGGTGAGATGACAGTGTTTGACACGGTACAAAATGCGATGCCGCAGGCACATATCGGCACCATCCGCAACCTCTGCGGGGCCTTTCTCTTTCGGGGTGATGATGCCGACAAACGAATCTGCCAGCTCTCGGGCGGAGAAAAAAGTCGTGTGGTATTGGCCACTCTCCTCGCCCAGCCCCTGAATTTTTTGATTCTCGACGAGCCCACCAACCATCTGGATATGCAGTCCCGGGAAATCCTCCTGGAAGCCTTACAAAAATTCAATGGCACTGTTGTCCTGGTAAGCCATGATCGTCACTTTCTCCGCTCACTGGTGGATCATGTGATGGAAATTGATCACGGAGAAATGCGCCTCTATGGTGGAGACTACGATTACTATCTGCAAAAATCGGAGGCCAATAGGGAGAACTGACAGCTAGCCACTCACCTCAATGGTCAAAGTCTCACCGTCAGCCGGGATAAATGTTTTTTCCAGAAGCCCATTTTTTTCCAGTTCATCCTTCTTTTCCATATCCCTTTGTGAATGCCCGCAGACTGTACGCTCTCTGGATTTCTTCAGGGCTGGCATTCGCTCCGCTATACTGGAGGACAACTTTTTTTCCCCGCAGGCGCTCTTTCAGCTTTATGGCGGCCATCAGGGTTGAGGCTCCGGCACCTTCCACAAAATTTTGTGTATAGTAGGCAGCCAGGGCAATTCCCTCATAAATTTCTTCCTCAGAAAGGAGAATAAAATCCTCTAAAGAGTCCTTGTAGATTGCAAACGGTTGCTCATACCCGGTTCCCGTGGCAAAACCGCCGGCAAAGGTTGTGTTGGAGGCGGATACTATTTTGCCCGCTTTCCAGGAGAGAAAGGCAGCAGAGGATTGTTCCGCCTGCACACCGTAGATTTCAATGGCCGGATTGACGCTCTTCAGCACCGTTACAGCAGCAGCCGCTTCACTGCCTGCACCAATGGGCACAATAACAGCATCCACATCGGCAAGGCTGTCAATAATTTCCAGGAATTCACTGCCCACACCATTTATAAGATGGGGTTCATTGGCCGGATGGACAAAGTAATATCCCTTTTCCGCAACAATTTTCGCCACAACCGCGGCTGCCTCTTCAAATGTCTTTCCTGCCTCGATAAGACTGGCTCCCGTCCCTCGTATATTTCTGTTTTTTGCAGGATTGTTATTTTCCGGAACAACCACCGTGGCCGCAAGGCCAAACCAGCCAGCTGTGGCAGCAACGGAAAAGCCATGATTTCCTGTTGAAAAGGTGATAACCCCCTGCACACCTGCCTGCTGCAGATGATGCATGGCATTTATTCCCCCACGCACCTTAAAGGTGCCCGTTGGATTATGGTTTTCATGTTTGATGTAGATATCAGCCTGCAGCAGCTGGGAAAGTGCGTCATAACGGGTCAACTGGGTGGGTACAAGATATTTATAAATGATATCCTGTGCCCGACGGCTCTCTTCATAGGAAATCGGATACTCTTTTAGTTCACTCATGGGCAGCGGGAATTCTCCTTCTTCTCAGTAATGTATTGATATCTGCATCCAGTGTACAAAGCAGGAAAGTGATGAGCAACGGGTTTTTTACTATCACCCTCCATACGCCTTTCCCTTATTATTATCTGATTTTACTTGACTATAAGAAGCATTCTGTTATTCACAGAACACTCTTCCAATAAACAAATGGAGCCGGTTCAGTTACAATGTAAGAGCAGCCAGAGGGCAGGCGAACGATTGTCGTTCTCTATCACAGCTGCCTATGCTCCAGGCTCATCATAAAAAGGATACCAGATGGACGCTACCCATAAAAACAAAGAATTTTACGAAATGGCAGATGCCTACATTGCCCTTGCCAACAAACAAAGCAGCAAAACGGATCAGGGCACAGTCAGCGCAACTTTTTTATATGCGGCCGCTCGCTTTAATACATTTCTGGTCGCCTCGGCATCGGACTCAGCCGAACAATTTGCCGCCAGAAAAGACGAGATCTCTGAATACTTTGTCGCCGAATACAAAAAAATGCTCGAAGAGCACTTTGAGGATTATCATTCAAATTTTGAGATGTATATGGGGAAAAAGAAGTAGCAAACAGAGTCAAAGATTTTTTCTTTCGTTAAAGAAAATAAACACTCCTTTCTGTGCAAGAAAACAAGGCGTAGGCCGTCAATAGTACAGGAGGCTCTTATAATGAAAATTGAAAAACTACTAACAACACTCTACCAATCTGACCAGGCGGCCACAGGTACCGCTTGTCCAAGTGCCGAAGAACTGGCTGCTTACTGTGATAACACATTGGCAGATAAGCAAAAATCATTGCTTGAACACCATATTCTTTCCTGTCAGGACTGCCTTGCCCAGATCGTCCTGGTATCCAAGCCCCTGCCGCAATCTTTACAGGAGACAACTCTGTGTAAGAGTGTTGATATTATTATCCAATGTATCAAAAAAGCAGTAAAGGCC
>JAOZKX010000405.1 GCA_029935135.1 Desulfocapsa sp. | reverse complement strand
CGCTTACGCCGCTGAACACCTTCTTCTCCCTGCCGTCTTCAAGAATCCAGGTTTTGCCAAGCTCTTCCATGGCCGCCACATCGTCCCCGCTGCGGGGAGGTTCAGCAAATTCAAAGTGCATTACTTTTTGTTCAGGTGGCAGTTCGATGCGCTCAATTTTTTCTAGCTTTTTGATCCGTGACTGCACTTGGGCAGCATGGGAGACGCGTGCGGCAAAACGGGCAATAAAATCTTCTTCTTTGGCCAGCATTTCCTGTTGCCGCCGGTAACTGGCGAGGAGATTTGTTCGCCGGATCTCCCGCTCCTGCAGATAAAAATCGTAGTTTCCGCCATAGGTGGTAATGGTTTTATTGGCCACTTCAATGATCCTGCTGACGATGGAGTTCATAAAGGTCCGGTCATGACTGGTCATCAGCACTGCCCCCTTGAACTCATCTTTCAGCCACCCTTCTAGCCAGAGAATGGACTCGATATCCAGGTGATTTGTGGGTTCATCAAGAAGGAGGACTTCAGGGTTGATGGTCAGGATTTTTGCCAGAGCAATACGCATCTTCCAGCCGCCGCTGAAGGACTCCACCGGACGATGAAAGTCATCTGGTCCAATGCCAAGCCCGGTGAGTACGGTCTGGGCCCTGCTTTCCAGGTCGTAACCACCCCGATGTTCGAATTCTTCCTGGGCATTTCCATATCGCTCCAGGAGCTCGGCAAGCTCATCATCGCTCATGGGTTCAGCCATGGCAGCTTCCATCTCCTGAATCTCCACAGCCAGCTCCATCACCTTGGCAACGGCCGACATGGTCTCTTCCAGAGCTGATCGACCGCTCATCTCGCCAACCTCCTGGGAGAAATAGCCGATCACTGTTTTCTTGGAGCAGGAGATCTCACCCTTGTCCACATCTTCTTCACCGGTGATCAGACGAAAAATAGTACTCTTGCCGGCCCCATTTGGACCGACCAGGCCGGTTCGTATACCGGGAAGAATCTGGAGGCTGGCATTGGTGAAAAGAATCTGGCTGCCGTGCTGTTTGCTGATATTTGTCAGGTGAATCATAGTTTTTTTAAGAGAAGAAGGGGAGGATGAGTCAGATTGGCCATGTTATTTTTTTACAAGCCCTTAATATAAAGCACAATCAAATCTGTTATTCAGGAGACCCATAGAGTTTGTACCTGGTATTGAATTGATTGAGCATTGCCTTGGCAGTCTTTATCGTATGAGTTTGAATAGACATCGAAATCTTAGAATGTCTCGATCTGTTGTAACTTTGTTTATGCCTGAAAATTCCATTTTCTTTGAAACTTATTTCGATATTCTGTGGGGCGCAATCCAGTGTGTTTGTTGAATATTTTGCGAAAAAAACTACTGTTTTCGTAGCCAACTTCGTAACTGACTTCGTCGAACGAACTATTTTTTTCCTCTAAAATTTGTTTGGCTGCTTCTACTCTGACTTTTTGCAGATAGAGTAAGCAAGTATCTCCAGTAGCAGTCTTAAACCGCCGCTCAAATGTCCTGCGACTCATCCCAGCCTCCTGGGCAAGGTTTTCGATATCGACATCATGGGAATAATTTTTTTCAAGTTTCTGCTGTGTCTGCAGAATGGACTCATCGGTATGGTTCCTTTGGAAATTAAAGGAAGAATAGGGCGTCTGGGAAATACGCCCAATGTCGTGGATAAGTGTTTTAGCGCTTTCGGCTGCGACATTATAACCGATATATTTAGCAACGAGATAGAGGGAAAGATCATAGCAGGCGGTAAAAGCTCCAGCACAGTAAAGTCCCCCGGCATCAGTAATGAGTCGCTCTGGTTTTAAATTCACTTTGGGGAAAAGCTGTCTAAATACATCAGCAGCACCCCAATGGGTTGTCGCATCCTTGCCGTCCAGCAGTCCGGTTGCCGCCAAAACAAAGCTACCGGTGCACATGCTCGCAATATGTGCACCTCGATCATGCTGCTCTCGTAACCAGTCAAATGCTTCCTTCTCCTGGGATAGAATATTCTCAATATCCCACACTCCCGCAATAACTATTAGGTCAGGATCTTTAACCTCATGCATGGCCAGATGGGAAGCAATAGAGACCCCGTTTGCACATTGCACAGGTGAACCGTCCGGGCTTGCTATCTGTACCGTAAAATTAGGCTCAGGTGATTCTTCAGCAATCAGGTTTGCAGAGTTTCCGGCAAACGAAAATACATCGAGAGGGCCAGTAATTGTAGTTGACGGTGCGCTATCAAATGCCAGGATCGTTACTTTTTTCATATTTCTCACTTGTTTCTCCCCGCCAGCTCAAACAGAATAGTCAGGCGGGAAAATTAAAAATAATATCAGCTATTCATGATGGATAAATGCAATTTACGGTCATAACAGTGAGTTTGCAAGGGGAAATAACTATGAGGAGCGGTGAGGGAAATAGCTGTTTGGCGTTATTCGACTCAATTATGTCGCTGGGGGAGCTTATTATCTCAGTGTTTTAAAATTACTATAACTACAAATAGTTCTGAATGAGTCTATTCGTGATCTATTGGCGGTATGCACGAATTTGGCAGAGGACGCTCTTCCTCATTCGTGTACGAGTTCAGTTCGTAAGTTATTTATAGTCAGGTAGAAATAATGAATCAAAAAAGTGCCCATGGAGAAAAAATGATGAAATGGAATAAAAGAATTATTGTCGCATTGCTATGTCTGTTGTTTGA
>JAOZKX010000404.1 GCA_029935135.1 Desulfocapsa sp. | reverse complement strand
CCGACTCTGACTTCCTGCTCCTTACTCTCTTGAAAAAAGAGCTGAAACCATGTTCCAGCTTCATCACTTTTGACAAATATTTTACCGTTATGATCCTGCACGGTATTCCAGACAACAGCCAATCCTAGACCTGTCCCGCTTCTTCCCATCACCTTTTTCGTGTAAAACGGTTCAAAGATATGCTCAATATTTTCATTTGGAATACCCGAGCCATTATCCTGGACGGTTAGAACCACATAGTCCCCAGGGTTCATGTCAGATGCCAGTTTTCCTGAGCTGTCCAGTTTCTGATTAGTTGTTGAGACAGTGACCTTTCCATCACTTCCGCTTGCCTCCATTGCGTTTGTCATTAGGTTCATGACTGTTTTCTTTATATGTATGGGAGAACAGGAAATGACTGGACATTTTGCATCAAGTTGCTCAGTACAAATAACATCCGGGTGTAGAGACCTGAGTTTCTTGTATTCAGGAGAGACGAGATAATCATGAATTAGCACATTAATATCGTGCGGTTCCCTGATACTGGCAGCACCCCTTGCAACAGTGAGCAGATCAGCCACCACGGTAGCAGCTCGTTCTCCAGAATCCTGGATGGCTTCAATAGGTTTGCGTAGTTTACTATCTTTTGGTAACTGTAAAAGCAACAATTCTGGATAACTTACAATGCCGGAAAGAATGTTGTTTAAGTCGTGGGCGACTCCACCGGCCATCATTCCGATGGCCTCCATCTTTTGAGCCCGGTGGAGCTGTAGTTCTGTTTTGTGTTTTTCGTTTTCAAGAGTTTTAACGCCCGTAATATCCAGAAGAAGACCATCGTAAACAATTTCATCCTTACGAACAGTTGGAGACGCTTGTCCTTCGAACCAGATAAGCTCCCCAAGGGGGTTTACATATCGTCCACTCCATTTCCATGGGATTTGTTTTTCCACTGCGTTCTGGATGGAATCCACAAAGGACTGTCGGTCATCTTCATGAATATTTCCGGAGAATATCTGTAAAAACAGGGAGGGCTTATCTATTGGTTGCATACCAAAGACATCAAAAATTTTGGGACTTACATAATTAACCCCAGTCTCTCCGGCATTACTGGCAAAAAACTGAAAAATAACCCCGGGTACATTATCGGTAATTGCCTGCAGACGATTTTTTGTTTCCAGGATCTTTTCTTCCATGCTGACGGTTGTTGTAACATCGATTAGATAGCCATTGTAATGAGTGATTTCATTTTTACTATTTCTGATCAGAGATGTACTATCCAGTACCCAGATAGTTTCTCCTGAACGACTCTTCAACCGATACGGTTTATGAGTGTAGAAGTCATCTCCTTCATCATCGAAGCTGGATTCAAGTTCATCGGTGACTCGTTCCAGATCATCCGGGTGAACAAGATTTGCATATTGCACAGAGCCATCAATAAACTCCTGGGTTGAATATCCAAGGATCTGGAATACATTTTCAGAGACATGCTCCACAGGCCAGTTTTCTTTATGCTGCCAGGTAAAAAGCATTACAGGACCGGTCATAAATGCATCCCGTTCCTGCTGTAATGCCTGCTGAGACTTTTTTCTGGCTGTGACCTCTTGTTGGAGGCGATACTTACCGACAAGGGAGTCCCAATAGATACGATTCCCTAATTTTATCTGACCCAAATTATAAATAAAACCAATGAGAGAAAGAAAACCGACTACCAGAAGAGAGTCTTCTGAAAAGATAAAACTCACTATGATGATCGGAGCAAAGAGCAGTATCAGATAGAAGCGGTTAAGATTCATCCAGTTAGAAGCACTGGAGACAGATCCACCTCCAATTCCTGCAGTAAGGTATAAGACGATTACTGTTTCCCAGGAAGCCTTGTAATAGAATAAAAATAAAGCAGCAAAAATTCCCCAGCAAAGCGCTGTGGCCAGGGTTGTGAAATAATAGCATCTTTGCCAGAAAATTCTGGCATGAGTTACAGGGGATCGCAATTTGATGCCAGCGTAAACAGCACCCAAACATGCAAAAAGAAGACTAACTGCACCGCTTGAAAATATTGCAAAATAGTCTGTGGCAAAACTTGATGTATAACCAACAATGATATAGAGGATGGGGAGAATAAAAAAACCTGGGAAACCATGTTGAACAAGGTGCAAATCAGCGCTTGTTATGATCTCATTGATCTGTTCATCATCAAAATCAATGTCATCAGCTTGACAATAACGATGGAGATCATTGTGTTGTATCATGTGGACCACTGTTTTATTAGTGAGATTCTGTTTGTTTCTGGAAAGCTAGTACTGTAACAGTAATTCAATCGCAGTCGAAACAAATTTAACAGAATTTTATACCAATTTTCCCACAGTAAGGCACTAAATGCTTGTGAAATGACTGAACCACTTCCAGAGTATTGTTTCCAGCAAGTCCAGCAATTCCTTAAAGTATGATTTGCCCTAATTCCAAGTGTGAACCTTTGGAAATATTAAGCGTTACCACTCATCTCCTTTTTTTGTCCACCATCTTGTTTTCCGAGTCAACTTATGAGAAGATATCAAAGATTCTCTGTTCCTGTTTGTAATGACCCTCGACAGCCAAGTCTTTTGCCACGCTGAATAACCGTTATGAGTTTCCTTATTAAATGTCATCATTTCATTCTGATTCGCCCACTCCCACTCTACTGCTGCGATGCAACCGAGCACCCCTTCAACGATTCTG
>JAOZKX010000403.1 GCA_029935135.1 Desulfocapsa sp. | reverse complement strand
TCCCAGACAGCAAATTTTGAGTGCACCATACGCTGTACAGGCAGAGAAGGCGGCAGATTCATCACTACTCAATGGGCAAACACCCCAATGGTACGCACCCACTGGTTCAATTATGGCCTATTCTTTATCCACGGCTCCTTCTGGATGGTTGATGTGTGATGGCAGGAGCTTAGATGATGCCAGTTTAACTGATACGACATACGATCCTCTCAAATCTCTACTGCAGGCAGAAGGCCAAACTGCACTCCCTGACTTACGGAGTGTCTTTTTAAGGGGACATGATGATTTTGGCACCGCTGCAGGGGCTAAGGGATATGACGAACTAAGAGCTGTGGGCAATTTCCAGGAGGATGCTTTTCAGGGCCATAAGCATAACCTTGAATACATTGGTACCTCAGGAGCAGTCTATGGAGCACTCTTGAATGCGACATCCGTTACTAATGGAGCCTGGGATTCAGGGTTTATGTCAGGACCCGTGACTGATGGATTGAATGGGTCCCCAAAGATTGCCGATGAAACCCGCCCCAAAAATATTGCCGTCAACTACATCATAAAATATTAAAACCTCAATAAGCACTAACGGTGTTGGCTAGGCGAGCCTTCCAGCCACCGAAGCCCCATGGACAAACAAGACAATATGGAGATTAAAATGAAAATACAAATATTGCTCACCTCAATGCTACTCATAGCCATAAGTCACACAGCCCAGGCAGCACCAACGCTTTCCATGGGCACATCGACTACCGTAGCCGACAGCAACAGTATCCTGCAACTCTCCATAGCTGATACCGATATGGCCTATGGCGGTTTTAATGCACGCCTGGAATATCCCAGCTGTATGGCTGTAACAAATGTCGCTGCCGGTTCTTTGCTTGGTGACTCGTTTGTTATTGACAGTGTTGCCGCAACAGACGGTGCAACCACAAACCTGGCCCTTATTGCCTATTCCGGGACAGAGACCTTCAGCACGGACGGTGACCTGCTGTCTCTGACTTTTCAAGTTGGTGCCGATTGTGCGACCGGGCAGCACATAGTCAGCTTTGCCACAGTTAACGCAGAACCTCTGGTCAATACGAAACACGCCATTTCTAACCAGGATGGAACGGTTTCCGTATCACACCTGGTAACTAACGGCGGCATCACAATCATGGAAACAGATAACGATACAGACAACGACGGTATGAACGATGACTGGGAGATTCTCCACTTTGGCGACCTCAGTCACAACGGTTTTGCCGATGGCGACAGAGATGGATATACAGACCTGCAGGAATATATAAACTTCCTGGCGAATGAACTTGATCCTGCTGAAACGGCCTTTGACCCAACCGTAGCCAATGAAGCTGGTGGAACAGGATACCAGGAGCCAAGCCAGGGAGGCAGTCTCTGGATACTTATGATCCCTGCCATTCAAAGTGCCGTGAACGCTGGTCAGTAACTCCAATGGCTCTTTCCATAATGCCGAGATACCATTTCGGCATTATGGGAAAACAGGCATCAAAGCAAAATATGAATAGGAAAAGGTGTCCCAACCTGGCAATTCCCGCCAATTAGGGACTATTTTTTCCTTACATGCACACCTTTTTCAGCATACTGGAACCCGACAAAGTAAGAAGTGGAAACCAAAACTTTAAGACCACTTCATCTCCAACTTTCGCCCACTCTTCATACAGTCTTTCAAGTACAAGTTGATTAAATTCTGATAGGGAACCCCTTCCTTACCAGCGAGTTCCTTAAAATAGTCTATTACTCCTGTATCCAGTCTAATCGTTATCTGTTTTTTTAGTTGCTTAGCATGGGGATTTTTCCGTCCCGTCATGTTTTCAAAATCGTACTCATTTCTCATAGGCTTGCCTCTCATTACTAGTTGCTTTCCGTGCGGAAATAATTCTGATGATTCCACCCCCGTGATCGGTAACAATAGCAGACTACCAGTAACCTGGCAGCATTACTCATGCCCAACAGAATAAACCTGTCTTCTTCCTGTGAATGATCTGGATCATAGTATTCCAGAGCATGATCGTCATAAAAAACGGCCTTTGCCTCCTCAAAAGAAACCCCATGCTTGTTCTGATTTTTGAGATTCTTTTCTTCATTCCATGTGAAAGAAAGCTGTTGCATAATTATATTATAACTACAACTAGCAACATTAGCAACTGGAAGCCAATGTGCATATGAAAAAGTCGTTCTGAACAGTGCTGGAGTGTGAATAAGAGAAGACATCCCGCCAACCCCGTTTCTCAGGGTTCATCGCTGCCAGTCAAGTACCCCCGTACAATGCGAGCCTGCTCATAGCTCACCTTCCCGCCAAGGGCTTCCACCACAGGCTTCAGACGAGTCAGACCATGGACTGTGAACTGCTCTGCAATTTCAGCGAATACATCAGGCGCAAAAAACTGCATAATATCCATCCCTTTCTCCTGCTGCAAAAAAAGTTTTTCAAGATGGGAAGAGACAGTGGTGGACTTTAGTCCACGCCTCTCTGCTATCCCTTCAGCATCCAGCCCTTCCCTTGCCAGCATCAATGTTTCAGTGAGGGTATCACTTGTCTGAGCTGAGCTGGGATGAGATTTCGATCGTCTTTTCTGCTGATATGCCGGCTGAGGTTTCTTTACAACCTCCGGATGCTGCTGCAGATATTCTCTGATCACATCCATAAAGACCTCACCATACTCAGCGAGTTTCACCTGC
>JAOZKX010000402.1:836-2691 GCA_029935135.1 Desulfocapsa sp. | reverse complement strand
GAGGCAGCCCTTCCCTCTCCGCAAGAATAAGGCGCAGCAGACGAAGAACCTGAACAAAAGGAATCTTCCGGCCATGCTTAAGGAGCAGTTGTCTCAGATCAATGGCTTGCTGCCGACCCGTGTTGGCCATATGTATGTCTCCCCACTGACACTGTCTGTAAGATCAAATTGAGTAAAACTGTTCAGACTGCAATACTCTGCAAAAAAGTTGTCCATCACCGTCCCAAAGAGGAAGAAATCGCCCTGACTGGCAAAATGATCACTCCTGGCCACCAGCATAATTTTCTGTCCCCGCATCATATGCCCGCGAATAAGTTTATTGATATGTTCAACACTAAATTTTTCAACGCCATCAATTCGTTTTTTGTTGATGGACAACCGCCCCCTGTCTCGATCCTGACTGAAGATATAGAGCCCCAGCAGCTCTGTAAGATTTTCCACAGTGGCAAGACTGAGCAGATTTAAAGAGAGGTGGGAAAGAAGACGCCAGAGCAGATCACCGGCAAGAGGCGGATCAATGGCTAAGGTGGGCTGCATTAAATTACTGAAATCCACAAGCTCTGGAGTGCCCGATGTTGGTTCACAGATATCACCCGCCTTCAACTGTCGGGGGAGATCTCCATCCATACAGGTCAAATCAATAGAAAGAGTCTCTTCCAGCAGAGAAGCAGTCTGCTCGGGAAGGGCAAACTGGAGTGAAAGCTGTGGGCGATTATCCACCGGTGAGATTGAGTGAAGCGGACTATAGATGTGAGAATCTTTGGCCGAAGTAAATCTGGATGCAGCAGTATAGTCGACTTTATCCACTGCCCCTCTGGTGAAACCGGTTACCTTATCAATGGAATACACTTCAGGGCGTCTGCCGGAACGCAAGGCCGGGGAAATTCGCACCTGCTCTCTGGTATGATCAAGAAGAAGTGGATCGGCATCATGCTTATAGAGATTCACTGCCGGGACAGTGGACAGCAGCAGGGAATCCAGATCAAGGGCTGGTAAAGTGACATGGGAAGGTTCAAGTTCAAAGCGCAGGCTGAAGGTATCTCCCCCGCCTCTATTCTGCCAGCTTTGCAAGCCCTGCAATTCAAGAAAAAGAAATTTGTGGGGCAAAAGAAAGAATTCCTGCAGAAAACGATACCCAGTGAAGGCATTACCGGGATAAGGGAACATGCTGTTTTCCTGGCGGAAACCAATTGGCTGCAGGGATGCGCCAGTGAGGGTCTTTTCTTCACTGCCATCCCCCGGGCAGACGACAATTCTTCGCAGTTTTCTACTCAGCAAATAAAAAATATCACTGGCATGGGCGTAGCTGCCGCCAATAAAAAAGTTCAGGCGGTCGGTGAGCCAACTATCCAGCAAGGGCCCGGTAAGGTTGAAATGAACCTCTATCTGCTGTCCCAGGGCGGCGGAACCACTGCTCGTAACCCTGGTAATTTCAAGGGGATGCACCGTACAGTCAAAGCTGGTACGAAAGAGCAGCGGACTCTCTTCAACGGATCTGGAGCCGAGTTCTGTTCCGGCCGGAATCTCTATTGACTCCTGCAGCCCTTTTCTGGGTGTAAAACGAACAATGGTGACAGAAGGAATACTTTTGAGGAAATGCGGAAAGATAAAATTTGTCAGTGCATGAATGACTTCAGGAAACTGGTCATCAATCTTCTGCTGCAACAAACCACTGAGAAAAGCAGTCCCTTCCAGCAGCCGCTCCACATCCGGGTCTGCTGACTGACGGTTGAGCATCGGGGCAATGGCAGGATGGGCCTCGGAAAATTCCCTGGCCAGTTCCCGGAGATGAAAGAGTTCCTGTTGATAATATTTTGAATACACCTGGATTCCTGCGTCGTGGCCCACTACGATG
>JAOZKX010000402.1:0-826 GCA_029935135.1 Desulfocapsa sp. | reverse complement strand
ACGATGAGATGGTGACCTGACCCTCCGTGGAGACCCTTGTCTCAAATATGACCGGAACATCTTTCTGCTCGGCAAGGTTGGCTTCAAGACGAAACTTGAGGGTAAATTCTTCTTTCTCGCTGTGCTGCATACTCATCCTGATATTGCAAAGACGAGGTTCATATTTCTGAACCACCTTCTCAATAATCCGTTCGATGCGCTGTCTGATCTCCAGAATATTGTCATCCGGAATATTGGTCAAATCAGGGACTCCAAAATCAGGCGCAATGGTCACACTTCCCTGCCGGGTATTCAGCAACCTGCTCAAATGCGAGATGATCGAATTAATCTGACTCGCTGCCGGTGCCTGGAGTGGTTGTTCATCATCCTTCTCCAGATTAGCGATGCGTTCAAGAAGCCTTGCCTGCAGCATAAAAAAACCATAGTAAAATCATCATGCTGCCGGCATACACCATACAGGCAGCATGATATCAGGAGATCAGTTTATGACTTTGGTGATTTCCAGTCATCTTCGGATTCAATGCCATCGGGCTCATAGGTCCAGACAATCTTCTCATAAGAGAAGAAAACCTCTTCCATATCATGATATGGCTTATTCTCCTCAAGAAAGGTCGTAGGGGTGAACTCACGCATTTCAACAATGATGGCATTCTCAAGTTTTATAGTGAAATAATGCTCCTCCTGCCCCTTATCACTGATTCGATAGAAATCCAGCTCAAAACTGGAAATATGCTCTCCGGAACAGCAGGCCTGAAACAGCAGCGGGCTGGCCTGATCTTTATGCTTAAGAACCTTTAAGGGTTTATGAATTCGTTGTCCGCTGGGA
>JAOZKX010000401.1 GCA_029935135.1 Desulfocapsa sp. | reverse complement strand
ATGAGCAGATCGATGCCAAAACAATAGCCATCGTTATCAATCGAAAAAGCCGGATTATTATGGCAGATGGGAAAAAGATTCTTGAAAAGGCTGAGCAGATACAAAAATTGCGACCAAAAATAAACATTGTCTTGCAAAGTAGTGCTCCAATCTGCAGTAAAACGGTTAGATTTCTCGAATCTAAAGGCATTCAGCTGATTCTCCTTAAATAGCTTACAGATTCGACCTTTCTTCTTCCTCCACCAGTTATATCTTTTTGTATTTAATGCTGTTTACATTGCCAGTAACAGGTATTACTATCAAAAAATTGCCACTAAATAAAACAATGCTTCATACTTAACATAAAATTATGATAGAGTAGGAAGATGTCCAACAAAACACATTATATAGGAGGTTTACTCAATGAAAAAATTATATGTACTGGCAACCATTTTTGTTTTTCTGGCTTCCTCCACATCCGTTTTTGCAAAACCGAAAGATAAAGATCTGAAGCTTAACCGAGGGCAAATCCAGTCTTCCTCCAATAAGATAGACAAATTATTAGATCTTGATGATGACAAGGTGAAAGGAAAGGGAAAAAAAGATAAAGACGACAAACTGGAGAAGTCGCTGAGAAAAGCCCTCAAAAAGGCACTTAAATAACCCCACACCTTTTACCAGGAGAACAACATGATGGAACCAGCCAGCGAAGCCGAAGCACAGCCTGTTGCTTCGGCACTTGAAGAAGCCTCTCACATTGTAGATCAGGTAAGTAATTACGGTACGCTTATCACTGACAGTCTGTATGTAATTATTGGAGGCATGATCGCTGTTTTCCTTCTCTACAAACTCACTGCAAAGTTTCTTTTTCCATATGTAAAACACAGGCGCTTGATCAGGGTTATTTTTGGAACCATATATGTTCTAATTTTGGTTGTAAGCATGTTGATTGTGTTGAATAAGGTGGGAATTGATACCAGTTCCATCGGCAAGATAGCCATTATTGCTGTTTTAGTTGGTGCGGTGGCCGTATTTTTCCTGGTTCCTTTTTTACCACGCCTGCCATTTATGACGGGACAGATGATTGAGGTAAGTGGAGTTGTGGGAACTGTGGATAATATCTCAACCCTGCACACGACGATTCGAACCTTTGACGGGGCCATGGTTTTTCTTCCCAATCCCGTGGTGCTGGCATCCAAAATAACCAATTTCAGTGATATAGCGGAGAGGCGTATTACCTTGAATCTGACAGTAAACATCGAGGCCGATATAGAAGAGGTACGGAATCGGATTATCACAATAATGTGTGCGGATGAACGCGTTCTGCGAGAAGCGGCCCCCCCCGTTGCCCGTGTGTCAACGGCCAGTGCAGCCGGTATTGAACTGACAGCTTTCTGCTGGACAAAAAATGAGGATTTCTTGAATGCACAGAGCGATATCTGGATACAAGTGGTCAATGCATTTAGAGATGATAAGCGGGTAAGCATGGCCCTGCCGCAACAGGAAATTCATATAATTAACGAAACAGGTGCATGATGAAATCAAAAATTATCCTCTGTTGTTTTATCCTCCTCTCCTCTCTTCTCCCTGCCAACAGGGTTTTTGCCGGACAGGAGGGGGCACAGGCCGTTATCTTCATGTATCACCGTTTTGGTGAATCACGCTACCCCAGCACCAATATAACCATTGCCCAGTTTGAAGAGCAGCTGGCTTTTTTCGAGAAAAACAACTTTACAGTTCTGCCGCTGACAGAGATTGTCCAAGCCCTGAAATACAACAGTCCCCTCCCCGACAAATCCATTGCCATTACCATAGATGACGCCTATCTTTCGGTATACAAAGAAGCCTATCCGCGTCTCAAGGCAAAGGGATATCCTTTTACTGTCTTTGTAGCCACAGCTGTGGTCGACGAGGGAATTCCTGCCTATATGGACTGGTCCCAGATGCAGGAGATGCAAGAACATGGCGCAACCTTTGCCAATCACAGCCAGCACCATGACTACCTGGTGAGAAAAAAAGAAGGCGAATCGCTGGAGACATGGAAAAAGCGGATGATAAGTGATATCACTGGTGCCCAAAAGCGATTACAGGAAAAATTGGGTCAGGCCCCTGCCCTGTTGGCCTATCCCTACGGTGAATATAATCTCGAACTGATGAAGATTGTGGAAGATCTTGGTTATACCGCTTTTGGCCAGCACTCAGGCGGGGTCAGCAGTCTCAACAACAGAGCCGCTCTCCCCCGCTTTCCGGTGGCCGAGGCCTATGCCGAAATGTCAGCATTTCGCACCAAAGCCTTTTCTCTTGCCATGCCAGTAGTCACTCAGGATCCGGTGGAGACTGTAACCAGTGACAAAAGGCAGCAACTGACAATCACCCTGGCACCAGGCAGCGCCAATCTTGAGCAGTTGGCCTGTTTCTTTGGCAACAAAAAGATGGAAATCAAATGGCTTGAACCTGGAAAACGCTTCCAGATTCAAGCGCCAATAGACCTGCCGACAGGCCGTTCCCGCTATAACTGTACCGCTCCCGACAAAAAGAGCGGCCGTTATTACTGGTACAGCCAGCCCTGGCTTCGACTATAAAGCTAAAGACGCATACTTTTTCTTGATTACCACTCAAGCTCAGCTTTGTTGCATAGTGCTGTAGGAGCTCGCCCTTGCGAGCGAATAAACATGTTGCCAAACCTGGAAGATCGCTCGCAGGGGCGAGCTC
>JAOZKX010000060.1 GCA_029935135.1 Desulfocapsa sp. | reverse complement strand
AAATATTTTGATATTCGCTGGAATGTCATCAACAAGAAGAACGGTATTACGCTTAGTATTCATGCGACCTTACCTCCCCTGGCAATTTGACGCCTGATCCTGCGCAGAAATTCAGCCACACGCTCAAAATTATAATTACGGAGATGATTTTCCATCCGCGCCGTTTCCTCATCAACCCCCTGACCTGCAAACATCTCTTTTTTCTCCTGCCAATACTCATCCGCCATGGGATCAAACTCTTCAGTCATCTGCTGCAGTTCGTCCAGTACTGCAAGCAACTCTTCCAGGCTCACATCCTCCGCAGGGAAATTTGTACCACCAGACAGTGCACTTCCACAAACTTCTTCCAATTCTCTCATACTCTTCCCAAGCTGCACAAGGGCATCATCTATGGTTTCAAGATAATCGTCATGGACACAGCATTCTGGGACACTACCCGTCTCTTCCTGAGCAATCAACTCTTTAATTTCAAGCTCCAGCTTTAAACTGACATCCTGCAGATGATGTGCTGAAAGATTGGCAGCAGTGCCTTTTAGAGTATGAATTTCCCTGGCAGCACCAGCTAAATCAGTATCAATCAGATCTGGTAATTTAGCCACAACCTCCTTACCGAAACAGTGCAGGTCCTGCAACATTCTGATATACGAATTGAGATTTCCAGCCATGCGTGACACACCGGAAATAACATGAATTCCTGGTAATGATTCGGGCAACTCTGTCATACCGCCAGTCCTTGTCAGGTTAGACAAACCACCCTTGCGCACAGCATCTACATGTTCCGGTCGGGTCCATCGGGTCAGAACAGAAAAAAGCAGCTCTGGAGTAATAGGTTTTGCCACATAATCATTCATTCCGGACTGCAAACACTTATCACGGTCTCCCTGCATGGCATGGGCCGTAACTGCAATAACAGGCAGATCACTTAATACTGGATTTTCCCGTATGGCACGAGTTGCCTCATAACCATCCATAACCGGCATCTGCACATCCATAAGCACCCCGTCAAACTCATCTCCACGATCCTGTAGAATATGAACAGCCTCCTCTCCGTTATTGGCAACCTCCACAATAACCCCAACACTTTCAAGTAACTCTCTTGCAACATTTTGATTGATACGATTATCTTCGGCCAGAAGGATACGAACCCCTGCCAGATGATCAGAATCTACCAGACTGCGGATACTTTCTTCCCGCTCATCCAGGCCAGCATGCATCGCCTCAGGATGATTAAAAATATCCATAATTGTATCAAACAACAGCGACTGTTTCACCGGCTTGGTCAGGAAATAATCCACTCCAACTTCCCTGGCCAGGGTAATTTCACGATCACCACCAAAGGCGGTCATCATAATCACAGGAACATCTGCGGCACCTTCCAGTTTGCGAAGATTACGGACACATTCGATCCCATCTGTTTCTGGCATACGCCAATCAACCAGCACAAAATCATAACGATTCAAATCACCCTGAACAATTCGATTTGCCTCTTCACAGGAAGAGACAACATCAACCCCAAAATGAAAAGACTCCAGCATTTTTGTAGTAATACATCTGGCAGTGGCATTATCGTCAATAACCAGCCCCTTCAGCCCCCTGATAGTTGCCGGAACCAGGTAACGAATCTCTCGTTCTTCTGGCTGCTTGGAAAATTCGGCCGTAAAATAGACGGTTGTCCCCTGGCCGGGTTTACTGTCCACCCATATTTCTCCACCATGTAGGTTCACCAGGCGGCGACAGATTGACAACCCAAGGCCAGTACCGCCATATTCACGCGTTGTGGATCCATCTGCCTGGGTAAAAGGGTCAAAAAGAGTACTGTATTGCTCCTCTCGAATACCAACACCCGTGTCCGTGATAGAAAACAGAATGCGGACCTTCTCGCTCGTCTCAGAGTCAATGGTGGCGTGGACAAAAATTTCACCCTTATCTGTGAATTTTATGGCATTACCAAGAAGATTAATAAACACCTGTTCCAGCCGTAAAGGATCGCCGCGAAGGGCCCCGGGAATACCGGGCTCAACGCCAATTACCAGCTCAATATTTCTCGAAGCGGCCTGGTCACTGAATAGGTCCGCCAGTTTATCAAAGAGCTGATGCAATTGAAAACCCACATGTTCTATATGAATTTTACCGGCTTCAATCTTTGAGAAATCAAGAATGTCATTAATAATTGCCAACAATGATTCGGCAGAAGAACGGACGGTAAGAAGATACTCCCGGAGCTTGGGACTGAGTTTTTTATTGAGCGCAAGTCCTACCATACCAATAATGGCATTCATAGGGGTTCTGATTTCATGACTCATATTGGCAAGAAAGCTGGATTTTGCCTCATTGGCGGTCTGCGCCTCCACCACGGCTCCCTGCAGTTTCTCGGTACGTTCACGAACAAGATCATGGAGGGAATCATTCAGATCACGCAATTCGGTATCCCGCTCACGGACAGCTATACGCATGGCTTCAAAGGCTGAGGCAAGTTTTCCAACTTCGTCCTCGGAGTCAACGATAACCTGATGACTGAAATCTCCATTTTTCATAGCATCTGCGGCCGTGACAAGCCCATCAACTTTCCTGGTCCATCGGCCAATCAACTGATAAATAAGAAAAATACCAAGACCTGCAGCAAGATTTGCAGCAAGAAGGGAAACCATAGCCTGTTTCAACTGTGCACGACGAACAGCCTTACCAGACAGTGCCACCAGAACACTTCCGACTTCATTCATCTCTGCCTGATCATCAGCAGCTAGAAGTGCCCATTCGTTTAGACTGTCATCATCCGTACGAAAAACAACTGGACTGGAGACAACCAGCGATTCAGAGATTCCATCATGCTGTGCATACAATTCGTACGCCACATCATCCAAAATACGCTTGGCAACAATCTCTCCCTTATCATTGTAAACAAGGAGAAACTGCACCTGAGTGTTCCAGAGGAATCCGCCCAGAATCCTGTCCAGCTCCTGCTTATCCTGGACAATCATCGGCAGTTCAGCTGCTTGAGCCAGACCCTGAACAATGGCCTCAGCTGAGCGTTCCTGTTCAGAAGCAATAAGGCGATTTGTCTGGAAAATATTGATCGCGGTGGCCAGGGACAAACTGACCACAACGACAAAAACAATAAGAAGTGTTGCTTTACTGCGAAGAGAATATTTATGATAACTAAAAATGGACATATACCCTCATGATGCCCTGATAAACAGAACTGCAGGATTTGCTGACACCCATCAACGAGCACCAATAATATGGGATTTCTGCACAATTGCTTCAGGAAGGGAAATGCCAAGCCTGTCAGCCACAACCATATTCACAGCAAGGCTTACTCCTGCCTTCTGAAAGTGCTCAGCAGATCCATTTTCAGTAAAAACTTCCCGAACCAACATTGCAGCATACTGACCCTGTAATGTTGAATCCGCCTCTATACCCAGAAGAGCCCCAGCCTTAACAAATGAGCCAGAAAAGCCAAACACCGGCGTCTTATTACGCAGGGAAGCCAGCAGGAGAGCCTTGACGGTGGAGCGATTGTAGACAGCAGAATCAGCCACGGTCCAGATCAGATCAACCTGTTCCACAAAAAGTTTCGCAATGGCCCTGGCCATGGACCCGGATGCATCAATATTGACTGCAATCAACCGCCAGTCAGCCGGCAGCTGTTCCCGTACTTCATTGAGAGTGCGAACGCTGTTGGCAGAGGTTGAACGATACAGCACACCAATGCTTTTCAACTCAGGGAATGACTGCTCAATAAGGTTGAACTGTTCTTTAATGGGAAGGGTGACAGCCACACCGGAAATATTTCCCATACCGTTTACAAGACCAATGGACTCAGGCTTTGCAACCATGCAATAGACAAGAGGAAGCGAACCAGCTAAAGAAGAATGCAAATATGCGGCAGCCCTTGAACCAACAGCGACCCAGGCTTCGTTACTCTCACCTGTAACAGGGGCTGGCATCTGTTTTTGCACAGCCTCCAGGGTAAATGACTGAACAATTACCGGCTGTTTCGTTAATGTACTCCTCAGCGCATCTGCAGCAACCAGATATGGCCCGGCATCTGAACTGACAACAATGCGCACAACATTCTGTCCAGCTGGGCTATTTGCCGATGACAGGAAAACAAAGAAACAGCAACAACAGGCAATCCACCCTGCCTGCTTCGCAACCTTCTTTATTTTTCCACCCATTGTCATCAGCATATCAAAATACTCTCAGAAGCTATACTGGAGGCGACAGAAGAAAGTCCTACCAGGAATAGGACTCACAGAATAGCCGTCTGCAACGATGGGATCATGTTCCTTTTCCAGAAGATCGAGAACACCAAACATAAGCTCACCTTTTTTCGCAAGAAAACTTCTACTAACGGTCAAATCAAGATGATTAATTGCTTCAAGGCTATTTGCACCGGTATCTTCATAGACTTTATCCGAATACGCATATTGCCCATTGACCGTCCACTGTTCGCCAATGTGATATCGTACCTTCATACCGACTTTGTTTTTTGCCGGTAAAAATGCACGAATAGACTGGTTATCATATTCTGTTTCAAACTCATTAAAAGCATACCAGAGACTTGCCACCAGTGGCCCTGATTTATACTCAAGTTCAAGCTCGCACCCGTATCCTTCGGCATCCCCGGTATTATCGATAAAAATGGAGTAAGAAGGTAGAAAAGATTCTGTAAGTCCGTACTCTGTGCGGGCACCAATCAGATCCTCATACCACATATAATAGAGGTCCCCTTTAAATTGCAGTATCTCTGAAACCCTCCAGTTATAGCCGGTTTCCACAGTCCACGCCTGTTCAGGATTCAGATCGGGATCCACTGAGAACTCAAGGCCTATCCCGCCGGTACTGCTCAAGTCTGCAGAGTACAATGCATCCCGTACAAATCCTATCGGCTGCCGGTATGCTTTGGCTGCACTGAGGCGAAGCACATGGTTCATTCCCCGGTCAATGCCATAGAGTGAGGTAAACCTTCCAGACCAGTCGGTATCCCCTTCTGAAAAATAATCTCCACGCAACTGAACCTCAAACAAAAGTTGGTCTGTATGTTGATAACGATCAGTGGCAAAGAGTCCAACCCAGTGTTCATATGTGTTTTCATCAACAAGGGTGAAAATATCCTTTTCGACAGGATGTGCAGAAATCGCCGTTGATCTGAAATTTCCACCAAATGCCAGAGAGTGCTTACACGCCTCGACCAAACTGACCTGCCCTTCTATATCATGCTCATTCAAATGATATTTGGAACTGCCGTAAGATGGGCGATCCATATCCTGATAGCGGCCGGCCCATCTGAGATACGATTTTGTACCGGAATCATACTCCTTTTCCATACGCAGATCGCCGTTGGCAGTATTTAACTCATTCTCTTTGTCCACAAAAACCCCTGCCGTTTCAAAGGGACCGTCATCTGTCTGGGTTGCCCCTCCCCCCATCACAACTTTCACATTGGACTCAGCCTGATAAGTCAGCTCACCCCTTGCAAGTTTTTGCCTGCGGTAATCATCACCATTATAGTTTTGGGATGAATCAAGCGCATCTGCAGACGACTTAACATCATTATAACCAGCAGAAAGCAGCCAGCTCCAGTTCCCTGCAGTATCTGCAAACCGAACCTGGGAAGAAGAATCACCAAACGCACTCACACTACTGCTTACAAACAGACCCTGAACATTTTCAGGTTTTTTCGTTATAATATTAATAACCCCTGAAAGGGCATTTGCCCCCCATGCAGCACCGCCCGGGCCACGAACAATCTCTATCCTCTCAATATCCTCCATCATAACAGGTATGGAAGTAAACTCCGGCCCGCCAAAAGCGGGACTGTCAGCAGGCATACCATCAACAAGCGTCATCATTCGGTCAGAGAAAGCCCCCTGCAGACCATGAATACCAACTCCGTAACGCGCCCTGCCCACTTTCGTGACATCAACACCGGGTGCAAAGCGAAGAGCGGCAGGAATGGAGGTGTTCCCTCCATAATGAAGATCTTCAGCTGTCAGAACACTCACAGGGACAGAGAGCAGATTGGCAGGTTGTTCCTGCCGGGAAGCAGACACTACAAAATCCATATCCTGAAACAACAGCAGCTCATCTTCTTCATTGAAGTCGTCAGGAATTGCCGCAGAGGAAAAAGTCGCAGAGAAAAGAAGTGCGAAGAAGGGTAAAAGAGAAATTTTTTCTCTTTTACACAAGTAAAGAAGGTGATCTGGATAGATCATACAAACCCCATTAAAACGAATTATCTGTTACAGTAAAGAAAATGCAAACAAAAGAACTAAAGGAAAAACTGAAGTTACCCACAGTGATAACACTTTACCCACAAACAAAAGCTTTGCAAAGGGATATCTGTAATTTTTTCTATAATTACAAAGCGATAGGAATCATTTCCAAAAGAAAACAGCTCCTACTCTCCCTTGCTCAACCATGGGCCTGATGATAATTTTTGACTATTACGGCCCATATCCATTTTTCTTTTTACCGGATTGAATATTTGGAGTAAAAAAGAGAAAACTATTCACTAGCACATCAGCTTGCAAGGAACACTATGGATCCATTCCCAAAACCATTTACCTGTAAAGAAAAACCCAGGATTGACTATCCCTGCCCGTGGCTGTACAAGGTTATTGGACTGAACGAAGAGGATTTACGAAAGGCCATTACAACTGTCTGCGCTGGAACAGACAATATACTCATCAGTAAATCTCACACCAGTTCCGGTGGTAAGTACTGCAGCCTGAATGTGGAAGTGTTAGTAAAAGACGATGAACAACGACTGGCTCACTATCAAAATCTAAAAAATCATGCCGCTGTAAAAGTTGTTTTATAGACAAGTGGAAAAAGGGACATTTCATGAGTAATCCAGACAAGAAAGAATCTCGCCTTATTCCCATCCTCCGGGAAGGAATTGGAGTTGTTCAAATGATCTTTTTTAAAGAATGTAAACTCGTTATACAAAAGAAATACCCTGAACAAGATGTCTCCACCCAGGCTATGCTTGCAGGAGCTGTCACAAATGAGCTATTTGGCTCTCAAAATCTCGAAAAAAAATTCCAGGACTTTCGCGCTGCCCATCAGGGAGAGATAGAACAAGAGCTACTCAGCCTCAGCAATGAACTGCCATCACTCATTCCTGCTCTAACCGATGCCCTGCGCATCCAAACGCTCTGCGACAACCAGGAGGGTATTGACTCAGAACATATCCTGAAACAGGCCGGCAGCTGCAATATCCTATCCCCCGAACAGGAGCTACCGCTGCCATCAGCTTTTATGGCCACTGTTAGAAACCTGGGGGCACAATACAATCTTATTATTGCCCCTGTGGAAATCAACGAAACTGAGGAGCAAACACTGCTCCAGTAATTTTTTCACCATTCACTCCAAGGAGAACACCAATGAAACAGACAGTAAGCGGAATGGCCTTGGCTGTTATTGCAGCCTTTGCACTTCTTTTTATACCAACTGACGGACAGGCCAAAGAGCATGGCTTCACATTTG
Source organism: Desulfocapsa sp. (assembly GCA_029935135.1). Classification (GTDB taxonomy): domain Bacteria; phylum Desulfobacterota; class Desulfobulbia; order Desulfobulbales; family Desulfocapsaceae; genus Desulfocapsa. The sequence continues at coordinate 1,418 of JAOZKX010000060.1, read as the reverse complement.
GTCTGCTAATGGTTGGCCCTGCCAACGATCATGGCTGGAGCCAGGCCCACTTTGAAGCTGGTAAAGAAATAGAAAAACAGATCCCCGGCACCAAAATGATCTATATCGACAAGGTCAACCCGGCTGACAGGCCTGGTGTTACCATCCCTTTTCTTGTGGATGATCTTGTTTCCAAGGGTGCGAAATTAATAATCGGCAACTCTGATGATATGACTGATGGAATCAATGAAGCCGCGATGCTCCATCCAGGCATTAAGTTCCTCCATATTTCCGGAGATGCCGCTCTCAACCCTGAGTCTCCTGCCAACCTGGCAAACCTCATGGGGAAAATGGAATATGGGCAAATGATGGCTGGTTTTGCTGCAGCAATGAGCAGCAAAACCGGAAAAATCGGCTACCTTGGACCCCTGATCAATGATGAGACCAAACGCCTTGCTGCCTCCTGTTACCTTGGTGCCCGCTATGCCTGGACCCAGGTATTGAAAAAAGATCCGGCTGCACTCTCGTTTAAGGTCTCCTGGATTGGTTTCTGGTTCAATATCCCTGGAGTCACTTCTGATCCGACTCAGGTTGCCAAAAATTTCTTTGATTCTGGCTCTGATGTTGTTATCTCCGGTATCGACACTACTGAAGCACTGATCGTTGCAGATCAGAAGAAGAAAGAAGGTGCAGATGTCACCGCAATCCCATATGATTTTATAGGCGCCTGTGATACGGCCCCCGACGCCTGTTTAGGTGTTCCCTATTTCAACTGGATCCCCGGATATTCCTATTTCATCAAGTCGGCCATCGAGAACAAATGGAAAAAAGAATGGGTATGGCTTGGTCCTAATTGGGATGCAATGAATGATTCTGCCACTTCATCCATTGGTTTTTTGAACGGTAAAGCGCTTAGTGGTGATGCCGCAAAGGCACTGGCCTCTTTTGTCAAGGGACTTGGCGACAAATCCATTTCACTGTTTAAGGGCCCCATCAATTTCCAGGACAAAAGTGTCTTCCTGAAAGACGGAGAGACCGCCACCGACGAGCAGATATGGAACCTGCCCCAGCTTCTTGAGGGTATGGATGGAGCGTCCAAGTAAAAAAGACGGCCCGTAAGCAGCACACGGAATATTGAACCAGCAATAAGCACGAATGCCCATGTTCAATTTTCCGTGTACTGTCTTCAGTTTTCCCTTTTCCACTCTTTTATTCTCCCATCATGAATGTTGAATTCAAACATATTTCAAAACACTTTGGATCCGTCCAGGCCCTGACGGATATCAGCCTCAAGGCCCATGCGGGATCAATCCATGGACTCATCGGAGAAAATGGCGCGGGTAAATCCACGCTTATGAAAATCCTGACCGGCTACCAGACCCGAAGTAGAGGAAATATCTTAATTGATGGAAAAGATGTGCAGTTAAATGGTCCCGGCA
>JAOZKX010000400.1 GCA_029935135.1 Desulfocapsa sp. | reverse complement strand
CCTTAAAGCTGTGATTGGAGCAGAAATCAGCAGTGTAACGGATGATGAAAAAGTGATCTGTCTGGTAAAGGACCCTGTCGGTTACTCTCATTTATGTACTTTGATCAGTAAGAGGAAGAAAGATCCGCAATTTTCTTTAGGGAAATCTGCAGCCAAATTGGGCGAGGGTCTAATTTTTCTTTCAGATTCCCTGCTGTTTTTAGAATTATGCCGCAGCCAAGGGCTGGATGTGGCAGCTGATCTTGGCTGCAGGCCAACAGAACAGGGGCGTGTGCTGTATCAATGGGCAAAAAAGAATCACATCCCTGCTGTTGCGACTCCTGCTGCAGTTCTTGCCGAGAAGAGTGAGGGAAGGCTCTTTCATCTGATGCAGGCCATCAAGAGAAAAGAGTGCTTTGAAGAAGAGAGCGGGCTGTCTCTGCCAAACGGCCTGGAACACCCATCTGTCTACGAAAAGCGTTTTGCAGTCTGGCCGGGAGTTGTGGCTGCAAGTGATGCGCTTGCCAGGCGCTGCACCTTTGCGGCCCCTGATTTCGGGATTGTTATGCCTCCCTGGAAGGGTGATGCAAAATCCATTGCCGAGACACTTCGCCGAGCAGCATATAACGGGGCGTGCAGGCGATATGGATTGGATCTGTCAGAGGCTGTGGTTGAGCGGCTGGAACATGAGCTGGCAGTGATCGATTCCATGGGCTTTTCTTCTTATTTTCTGGTGGTGCGAGATATTGTCCGCCGTTCGCAAGGCAAAACAAACAGTGGTTCCTCAAGAATCTGCGGGCGGGGTTCCGGGGCGGCTTCCCTTGTCGCCTACAGCCTTGGCATAACAAATGTCTGTCCAATAAAGTACAATCTCTACTTTGAGCGTTTCTTAAATCCCGGTCGTAAAGACCCGCCGGATATTGATATCGATTTTGCCTGGGATGCCCGGGATACGGTGCTGAATCAGGTACTCCGTGAACACAAGCAGCACGCGGCGATGGTGTCCACCGTCATTCGTTTCCAGCCGCGCATGGCCATTCGGGAGACTGCCAGAGCCTTTGGACTGCTCTCAGGAGAAATCTCTACACTTAGCAGACATCTTTCTGCCCTGCGGGCCAGGCGGGATAGATCCCTTGCTGATGCTGTTCATAATGTCCCCGCATTGGAGGGAATAAAGCTGCAGCATCCCTGGCCTGATATTATTGATTTGGCCTCCCGCCTTATTGGTATCCCGCGTCATATCTCTGTGCACCCGGGTGGGGTGGTCATTACTCCCGGCCCCATATCTGATTATGTACCGGTGCAGCGGGCTGCAAAAGGTGTTGATATTATCCAATGGGATAAGGATGGGGCGGAAGAGGCAGGTCTTGTGAAGATTGATCTCCTTGGCAATCGCAGTCTTGGTGTGATTCGTGACTGTATTCAATCGATCCGCATGGGAGGCAGGGATTTTGATGAGGAATACTGGCAGCCTGAGGAGGATAAGGCAACACAGGAAACCGTTGCCAAAGGGAAGACCATGGGCTGTTTTTATATTGAAAGTCCTGCCATGCGCCAATTACAGCAAAAGGCCGGCACTGGTGATTTTGAACAGCTTGTCCTGCAGTCTTCCATTATTCGCCCGGCCGCCAATGATTTTGTGCGTGAATATGTGCGCCGCCTGCGTGGTGGGAAGTGGCAGCATCTGCACCCAAAGCTTGCGGAGGTGCTGGACGAAACTTTTGGCCTTATGGTCTACCAGGAAGATGTCTCACGAGTGGCAGTTACCCTTGCCGGATTTAGTCATGCGCGTGCCGATGCTCTGCGCAAAGTGATGTCCAAAAAAGAGAAGGTGTTGAGGCTGCGGGATTATGCGGAAGAGTTTGCAGAGGGCTGCGCGGCAAATGGGGTCGGGCGGGAAGCCCGAAAACAACTGTGGCAGATGATGATGAGTTTTGACGGTTATTCGTTTTGCAAACCGCATTCGGCATCCTATGCCCGGGTTTCCTTTCAGGCAGCATATCTGAAAACACACTATCCGGCAGAATTTATGGCGGCAGTTATCTCCAATCAGGGCGGATACTACTCCACCTTTGCCTATGTCTCTGAGGCAAAACGCTTGGGACTTGTTGTCAAGCCGCCCTGTGTCAACAAAAGTGGTATCGGCTGGCAGGGGCACGGGGGGAATCTCCGGGTGGGTTTGATGGCAGTGAAAGGGCTTGCAAAAGATACGCAGGACAGAATCCTTGTCTGCCGCCAGAAGGGACTGTTTGTCTCCAGCTCAGATTTCTGGCAGCGGGTTTCTCCGCAAAATGATGAGGCAGAAGCACTTATCCGGGCCGGAGCGCTGGACGGGGTGGCAGGAAAAATGAACAGAACAGAACTGTTCTGGGAGTTGTCCCAGTTTCGCTGTCTGACAGAAGCCAGGAAAAGCCAGACACTGTTTGGTCTGCAGCTTCCTGAGCCTCCAAAATTGCAGGCCTTAACGAGAAAAGAATGTTTGCGGGGGGAATATCAGGTGCTCGGCTTTCTCTGCAGGGAACATCCGCTTCTCCTCTGCGGCAAGAAGCTGAGAGGACGCATCCTGGCAACTGATTGCAGAAAACATATAGGCCAGCGGATCTCCTTTGCCGGGTGGTTGCTCAGTGGGAAACTGGTCTCCACCAAAACTGGTGAGGTCATGGAATTTCTCACCTTTGAGGATGAGACAGGGCTTCTGGAGACAACTTTTTTTCCGCAGGT
>JAOZKX010000399.1:1847-2701 GCA_029935135.1 Desulfocapsa sp. | reverse complement strand
TCAGTACGGATGAAGCCACCCGTTTTTTTCGTCAGATGCACGGCACCCATGCTCTTATGGCTAAGCTTCTCTATGGTTCTGGGTTGCGACTTATGGAATGTATCAGGTTGCGTATTAAGGATGTGGATCTGGATCGTAAGCGCATTAAGGTACTTGGTAAAGGAAGTAAGTGGCGAAGCACTATTCTTGCGCCTCCCATTATTCGCCAATTGCAAGAACATATAATGCGAGTCAAGGAACTGCATCACGCCGATCTTGAAGATGGCTACGGCGAGGTATACCTTCCCCAGGCGCTTGGCCGTAAATATACCAGTGCAGCCAGGGAAACAAGCTGGCAATATCTTTTTCCATCTAAAAAACGGTCTATTGACCCCAGATCCGGTAAAGAGCGGCGTCATCATGTCATGGAGTCAGGCCTGCAAAAGGCAGTGAAACTTGCTGTTAAGCGAGCAGGGATTGATAAGCGCGTCACCTGTCATACTCTGCGCCATAGTTTTGCAACCACTATGCTGGAGAATGGAATCAATATTCGTATGCTGCAGGAGCTCATGGGGCATGCTGATGTGAAGACAACGGAAAGGTACACCCATGTGATGGACAAGGATATCTCACGGCTCACCAGTCCTCTTGAAGGTCTGGATCTCTAACAGGCTTCGGTATTGTGTCAGATTTTACTGTTTCTTAATTGTTGATGCGGATTTGTTCTGATTTAAAAAAAGGGTACTGAACCGGGTGCCGTCTTACCTTTATCACCAGTGTTAGTTCAACAATAACCGGTAAACAGCCGCTTCAGATTCTGCCACATGCAGCAGCTTATCCCGTATCTTCGTAAAATGAATACCTTCTCCCTTTTT
>JAOZKX010000399.1:0-1837 GCA_029935135.1 Desulfocapsa sp. | reverse complement strand
TACGGATGCCTTTGGCAATAAGCATGGCAAATTCCCGCCATTCATCACCCACAAGGGTCATTTTTTCTGAGGCATCGTGTAAAGCAGGATTGTTGATCAGGCTGCCTGCTTCCTGCAGGAATGAGGCATAGATAAAGCGGAAACCGGCGCCACCTGTACCTATCTCTTCCTGCATTCGCACAATGTGGCCCAGAAAAAGTCTGGCATAGCGGGGATCTTTCTTCTCTAATTTGGCGATGGTTCTGGCAAGTGTTTTGATTCCACGCACTCCGGCTATGGGGATGGGTGTCTTCAGCATTAACTTTGCATTTTTACGGATGGCCCTGGGGATAACCCTGTCGTAATCGACTGTGTCGGGAACAAATTCCGGGTAATAGAGAAGCCCCTTGGGGGCCATTACCCCTTTGACAAATCTAGCTTTCTGCAGATCTTCAATTTTGCAGCGCATGACTTTTTCAAACACCGGGTCACTTATCAGATACTCATCATCCTCTCTGTCATAGATAATCAGATTATGACCATTAAAATGAAAACGCATCTCTTCAGGAAAGTAGGGCAGCCAGAAGACAGAGGTTTGGGCACCGACTATCTTTCCCTGCTGTAAAAGGCTGTTCAGGGCCTCTGTTCCTTTTTCTGGATTAGAAAAGGTCTGCATTTGCATCTTCAGACCGATGTTTTTCTGTAACCCTTTGATAATGGCACGCGGCATGCTGCGATAGCCAATCAAGGGCATGCCACCGAGTTTGAGAAAGGGAATGTAGGCAAACATTAATGCCCCGGACAGCCCAAATACCATGGCTTCAGAGAGCTCCAGGCCGTGGTGCCGCATCATTAATGACATAACGCCGCTTTCGCAATGGGCAGAGTGACCATGTTGGAATGGCTTATCGGTCACTTCTCTTCGTCCTTTTCCGGCAGTCTGCTGATTTGTGTTATGCTGATGCCCAGTGCTTCACTGTATAGGATCAGGAATTTGTGGGAGAGTCTGGCAAAAATAAGGGGTCTGAAGTGGCGTTTGATACGCCACTGAAATAACCCGGTGGAACCGGCCAGTGTGTGCAGGTCCATGCGGCGGTCGAACATATGGAAGTAGAGTGGTGATTTAAGGCCTGCGGCAACCTCTTTGTAGGCAACTGCTGCCAGGCGCTCGAGTTCGTGGAGTGCCTGTTTGGTTACCTCTTCTTCAACATTCCAGCCGGATGATGTAACGATAGCATAGCTGCCGTCTGCATCCGTTGCATACATCACCTTTTTATTGTTGGCGTATGTGGAGATATTATGCTGGGGCACGGTATGATGCTCCATTTAGACCACCGTGAGATGCATAAATGATGTTGAGAAACGGCCGCTTTCCGGGATATAGCAGAGGAGGGTCTCACCTCTTTGCAGGCGGCCTGAATGAAAGAGCTCTTCCAGAATGATATAGATTGAAGCAGAACCTGTATTTCCTTTGCTGCTCAGATTGCTGAACCATTTCTCCTGGGGAATGTCACAGCCTGCTTTCTTTATTCCGTCATAGACCTTATCACGAAAAAAACCTGACGAATAGTGGGGCAGGAACCAGTCTATCTTTTCGGCACTGACTTTTCCCTCTTTCACCAGTTTTTTAAGCGGTCTGGTGACGGTGTATTCAATGATCTTTTCATTGAGTAATTTAACATTCTGTTTGATGGAAAAAAGAGATTGGTCCAGCCATTCCTGGGGTAAATAGTGACGCCACCCTTTAAGAGTGCCCTGGTCATCTGTTTCTCCTCCTGCATACATACAAACTGGCATTTCTCCTGCGTAGGATACTTGTTTTATCCAGTCAACCTGCAAGGAGATAGACTTTTTATTG
>JAOZKX010000398.1 GCA_029935135.1 Desulfocapsa sp. | reverse complement strand
TGTTACAGGAGATGGTAGACAAATATTGCCTGGAAGTTGTTCAGGCCTACATGGGACATATTCAGGAAAATGGAGAACGAGCCGTCAGGCGCATGTTGAAAGCACTCTGCAAAAAGCGAAAATGTACAACAACCCTGGATCTCAGCGGTGAAGATTTCCTTGACGATCAGAGTCCAATAAAATTGAATATTTGCATTGATGCTACAAGCGGAGATGGGGTTTTTGACTTCAGTGGCTCCGGGAAACAGCTTCCTGGAAACCTGAACTGCCCCTCTGCAGTTGTTTACTCAGCTATTCTCTACTGTCTGCGCTGCCTTATTGGCGAAGAAATTCCACTGAATCAAGGTTGCCTTCATCCCATTACCGTCATCGTTGAAGATGACTCTCTCTTAAATCCTGATGCCACTGCAGCGGTTGTTGGCGGTAATGTCCTCACATCCCAGCGAATTACTGATGTGATATTAAAGTCATTTGGTGCGGCTGCTGATTCCCAGGGATGTACCAACAATCTTACCTTTGGCAATAGTCATTTTGGTTATTATGAAACCATAGGTGGCGGTGCAGGTGCGGGGCCAAATTGGCATGGGCAATCAGGCGTACACACCCATATGACCAACACCAGAATAACAGATCCTGAAATCCTGGAGAGAAGATATCCGGTATTTCTAAAAGAATTTTCCCTGCGCAGGAATTCCGGAGGCAGCGGGAAATATCATGGCGGTGACGGCCTGATAAGACATATTGAGGCCCTTGACGAATTACAACTATCCATCCTTTCCGAACGCCGGGACCTGCCGCCAAACGGGATTGAAGGTGGCGGCAATGGCCTTTGCGGCCAAAATATCCACATCAAAAATGGGAAAGAGATAAACATTGGTGGCAAGAACAGCATTGTTCTGCAAAAAGGCGACTCAATTGTCATCCGCACGCCAGGCGGCGGCGGGTACGGCAAAGCATAAGACACAACATTTAAAAACTTCACAAACAGACACATTATGAGAACCTGCATCACTCCTGACAAACGATTTCAATACGGCATCCATAAACCACAGTATAATGTTCAAAATCTCCGGGAAAAATCCCAGATTACGGAACTTGGTCATCTCCAGTCTGCGGAAATATATACCAATCATAGCAATTTCCCCGAGGCGGGCGTTAAGGTGCAGGAGGCCGATTGGATTTTTGAAATCCCCAATCCCTTCCCCTTTAAAGGATCAACCTTTATCGATAAAGAGTGGGCAGATGCCAGTGCTGCGAACCCTCAGCGTATCAGCCTTCCACAAAAGCCCGAACTCTCGCTGAACGAGCTTTTAGAAAATGAGAATATCTCAACAAACCTCCTCGAAAAACTTCCCACGCCACTGCAGCTTTGCCTGGCCACCACATCTACAGATGCCAGGGATCTTACCGCTCTGGCAGAGCTTTCCTGTGCCATAGAAAAAGATGCTGCAGGTACCCCCACCGGTCTCTCCTACAGAAAAGATGGCCAGAATCGTATCCGCTCCATTATCCACAATCATCCCCTCTTTGAAGCCGTTGCCAACAACCCTGCTCTCCCTGACAGCTATAAACAGGTGATGGTGCTCAAACCTGGGGCCCAGGGTGGTAGTGAGATTGTTGGAGAATTTAGAGACAAGTCTAAAGCCCATGTATTTGAGTATTTAAGAAGAAATTCCTATATTGCTGGAGGACATTATGCTGCCAATATGGCGGATGATGCTGTGCGATATTCCATAGACTCTCTTGGCGAAATGGATATGGAAGGAATGCGGCACCTTTATTATCAACGCACATTTATTCGCTTAGCCGAACAATTGGATATCAAACATAACTCTCCACAGAAGTCCTTGTCTGTCGAGGAACTGGAAACACTTCGAGAGAAGATCCTGACGAAGATCAACAACGACAGTTCTCCTGAAATGAGTACAACCCTCTGGGGATGGAATTTTGGTTTTGATTATGCCCCCACAGGCTATCGTCTCCATGCATCGCATCAGCAGATTCATCAGCAATATTCAATGCTTCCACAAAGGGTCAGTAAATATAAAGAAGATCCATTACATTCCAGTGAGACAATGGCTTCCTTTGGGTGTGGTGATATGGTGGCAGAAGTGATTCGAGAATACAGACAAACAACAGGAAATGACTTTTTTTCAGATTACCTGCACTGTATTCACAATAATGTTCGGATGGATGGTCACAAAGAGAAAGAATCCAGCCTGATCTTGTGGGAGGACGAACGAGCCATTCTTTTTGTTCCCAAGGCCCAGACATCCCAATGGGAACTCCAGCTTATGACCCTGCCAAATAGTGATGGAGAAGCAATAGGGAATATTGTTGAGGCAGATACTGCAGTCAGGAAATCACTGAATAGAGGAATTTATCTTGCCCAAAAGGGCCTGGCAGGATTGGGGGCAAAAATGGTTACATCAATTGAATACCCCAAACGACTTGGAAGATTCGGAGAAAAAGGCCAGCATTTACTCTATGCCTTTCTCCCCAGACTACCAGAATCACCAGGGGCATTCAGTGAAGCGCAGCTGCGTTTTATCAACGGACATTACCCGGAAGATTTTGCAGCTGTTTGCAGGAAGCAACTTGCTTCTTTTCTTTAGTGCACCTGTTTACTCACATCAGCAAAGCGGTTTTGCAGCACCTTTTGTAATCCAAGCTGTTTTTCCACATTAATTACCAGTGGACCGG
>JAOZKX010000059.1:697-8946 GCA_029935135.1 Desulfocapsa sp. | reverse complement strand
CCTTTTCGCAACTCAACATTCCGGGCTTCAACCTTTAGATCCATACGGTTCCTCCATGTAAGTTACAATGACAACCAAGCGGCCATCATCACAAACGCGCACCAGCTGATGCGCTCCCTGGTATTTGTGTATTGGTGAATTCACAACTAGTGGAAATCGAACAATAAAAAAACACCTTCATTTATATTATATTTCTCTCGGTAAGATAATCAAGTTTTGTTCACACTTTCTCTTAAAAAAACAAAATCATTTCTCTTTTCGTCTTTCCCACTTCCTGATATATAGATGATGAGTGACAGATTTTGCATATGACTTCCTTGAAAATTTCACTGGCAGAGAATATGAAAAAACAAAAAACAGGCGTCATTCTATTGAATATGGGGGGACCTGAGAAACTCGAAGATGTACGTCCCTTCCTCTACAATCTTTTTTCCGACCGGGAGATTATCAGACTGGGGCCCTTCTTTATGCAAAAACCACTGGCCTGGCTGATCTCCAAACGACGCGCACCAAAAAGCATGAAGACCTATGAAAAGATAGGCGGCGGTTCACCACTAATCAGAATTACCCGGGAACAGGGACAAGCCCTGGAAGAATCTCTGCAGGAACATGGTGACTTTACGGTTGTCAGCGCCATGCGCTACTGGCACCCGGACAGCGCTGCAGCATTGAAGGAACTCGCAGACAAAGGAATCACAAAGATTATTGCGCTCCCTCTGTATCCTCACTACTCCTGTGCCACATCAGGCTCATCCATCAATGCCCTGCATCTTGCCATCAAAGAGAGCGCACACCCATTTGAGTTACACTGCATTGAGTCCTACCCCACGCATAAATCATATATCAAGACCCTGGCAGATAAAATCCAGGAAGCCCTGGCAGCGTTTGCACCGGACACCCCGCAGATAGTCTACAGTGCCCACAGCCTGCCTGTCTCCTTTATTGACAACGGCGACCCCTATGTTGACCATATCAAACAGACCATTGCCAGTATTGAAAAGATAACACAACTTCCTGGAAAACTCTGCTTTCAGAGTCGCAGCGGGCCGGTTGAATGGCTCTCCCCTTCCACTCCCGAAATGCTCAAGCAACTGCAGCAGGAGGATTGTAAAAATATCCTGATGGTTCCCATCAGTTTTGTCTCAGACCATGTAGAGACACTCTATGAAATAGATATGCTCTATCGTGGGCAGGCAAAAGATCTTGGCATGCGGCTGGAGTCGACCAGCGGACTGAACTGCGATCCGCAGTTTATCAATGGATTAAAAGAACTTGTTCTTGAAAAATCCATATAATCGGGCGCTGTACAAGGCGGGTGAACCTGAACCACGCATCTACCTGGCCCGAACCGTACTCAGGCAGCCGGTTCACTTTTCTCTCCGCCTCTCTTTCTGGGATTCCAGTGCAAACAGTTTCAAAACCTGTCAGTTGCTGGATCTGGGTGATTCTCCCGAACAATTCATCCACTACCCAAACGACACCTGTTTCCACCTTGATGAAGACTTTGTCTATCAAATCTCCCAGATCTGTGGCAGAGATCTGGAACCGGAACTGGAGCAGCTTATCTGGCCCTTTGTCGACCCTTCTGTAAAGCGAAAGATGGAACATTTCTTCCATCCACGATCCGCAAAGCCCATGAATTCCAAGAGAGGGAAAAAACTCCTCTCTTTTGACGGCAGTGCGCCCCATTCCTTTGATCAGCGCCGCCTTCATTTCCTGCGCTTCGGCTCAACAGATCAGGGAAGAGTATTTCGCATGCCCCACCGACTGCAGACAAAACTCCTCAACCGCTCACGGGATGATCTAGAGCAGTACTTTCTCGAAGAGGAAGGGCGGTTGCGGGAACATGAGTTAAAATCATACCTCTATGCCGCACTGGATTTGCAATCGCACTTCAGCGAGGCCTTTGCCAGATCCATTCCCCAGGCACTGCCTCCTGAAAAAATTGAGGCTGCCTTCCTCAATGAATTCTGCAAACTGAACGAAGACAGACAATTCTGGCAGGAACGCACGGATTACAACCGTCTCCCCGAGTACCTTATTCGATATCTGATACTCTTTTTTGATTCCAGCTTTCCCCGCCAGAACAGAGATCATCAACAGACCAGGGAATTTATGGACGACCATCGACAGTTTCGCTGGCCTGAGAGAAAAAACACTATGGAGGAAGAGGAGCTCAGTTCCATTTTTGCCGAATCCGAGGAAACCCTTCGTCAGGCAGACAGACAGGAAATCACCCGACTCTATCGTCAAAAGGCCAAGGATCTGCACCCTGATACAGGTGGAGATAATGAAAAATTCGTCCGTCTGACGGATGCCTATGAGGAACTACTCCGCAGTAAGGATTGACGGCAGATCTTCTCATACCTTCGCATACCACCTGTAAAACATCCTTCGTGCAAATGTCCACAAAAGCGACCATCCCCCGTCTACAAAAGTAGACATGGATTACTTTGTGACCTTCCCCCCCCCTGCTGCTCACCGCCCCAACCTCCTCCTCCCCCCATAAGCATAGACACTAGCACCTTACTTACTTGCATTTTCCATTCTGGCATATTTCCTGCTTAAAATATAAAAAAAGGTGCTTTGTCGCCTGTAACAATAAAATCCAAACCACAGGAGAAGGCATGAAATTATCTTTTCGCGCCCAAGCATCAACTGCCAGCAAATAATGTGTGCAATGTCAGCAGGTATTCCTCAACCCAAGCAGATGATAATCGTTTCTGCAGGGTTGCTTTAAGAGATGCCCTTTTCACTTTTCACTTTTCACTTTTCACAAAGAAAACGACTGACAAGAGATGCTCAAATCCAGGGAGAACTTATGACTATTGAAGGCAATCAACCACAGTAGGATCACACTACAACATCTCCAGTGGCTGAGGAGACAAAAGAAGAGGAGTTGAACAATGGAGAACGGCAACAGTGATAAAGAACGAACGAAACTGGCAACATTTTTTGTCGGCAATGCCCTGTGCGGGATAAATATCCGAAGGTACAGGAGATTAACAAGTTAATGGAAATGACAACAGTTCCCCAATCTCCCAGCTATGTCAACGGTATCCTGAATCTGCGCGGCCAGATCATCACCATCATTGATCTGGGTAAAAAACTTGGTTTAGGGGAGACAGAAATCAATCTGAATTCGCGTACAATTACTGTCAATGGCTTTGGTGAGCACATTGGCATATCCATAAAACAAATCAGCGATGTCGCCACTGTCAATCCGCAGCATATCGAAGCAACCTCTGCCAATATGAAAGGAATACAGGGAGATTTTTCATCGGTGTTTATAAAACCAAAGATAAACTGATCGGCATTCTCAATGTAGGTAGAATCTTACACCCTGAACATGAGCAAACCACCGGGAATCACTGAAATAAACAGGCAGACACTGCGAATATTATGAAACTTGGAAAGAGATGGGCCATACAAAGTGCCGTTTTCACGATACTTGCTACCACGACTCTCGTGCTGGTAGTAAATTTTCAATTACACCGCTATGCCGTTCAGGCTGCGGAAGAAAAAGCCAGAATGATTCTCCAGGAGAAGCAGGCAGTCATAACCTATGTGATTAAAGATCTCCGCCCAGGCCTTTTTAAACTTATAAAAGAACATGGAGTATCCGAATCCTATTTTGAGCCGAGTTGGATGTCAGCTGGGTACATGAACAGAGTAATAATGGACTATTTCAATAACTCCGCCTTCAGTGACTATTATTATAAGAATGCTGCAGTGAATGCAAGAAGTCCTGCCAATGAGGCGGATCAATACGAGAGAGCATTTTTAGAAAAAACCCGTAACAATCCAGAAATAAGTTCATGGTCTGATATCGTTACCTTTGAAGGAAAACCATTTTTTATCTATATGCAGCCAAACAGTTCCAAGTTTTCCACAAATTGTATGCGTTGCCATAGTGTGCCTGAGAATGCCCCGGCAGAGATGATTGCTCTGTATGGCAATGAGCGCAGCTTTCATAAAAAAATGGGTGATGTCTCTTCCGTGTTATCATTAAGAATTCCTTTGGCAAGTGTCTACGCCTCCATAAGCTCACTCACTTTTTTCCTATCGATACTTATCTGCGCTATCCTCGGTATCCTGTTCTTTGTCCAATGGTTTTTTGTGAAAAAAAGCTTTATTGCTCCTATCAAGAAGATAACTGCCAAATCATCAGCAATTGCCAATGATGAAAGACTCCTTGGAGAACAAATAAGCATAACAGGAAACGATGAATTGGCAGAGATGGCCTGTGCATTTTCTCATATGTCTCAAAAACTTGCCATGAGCAAGGATAACCTGGAAGTAATAGTTGATGAACGAACCAGACAGTTGAGTGAAAGTAGAGATCTGGCTCAAAAATATCTAAACATTTCGGGTGTGATGTTCGCTGCCCTGAATCGCTCCGGCGAGATTACTCTTCTTAACCGAAAGGGCTGCGACATTCTGAAACTTACTGAGGAAGAGGCCCTTGGTCTCAACTGGTTCGATCATTTCATTCCTAAGCCCATGGTGGATGAGATAAAAGAAGTTTTTTATCAATTAATGGAAGGAGAAACAACAGCGGTTGAATTTCATGAAAATCCTGTTGTAAACCGATCTGGCAATGAACGGTTGATTGCCTTTCATAACACTCTACTGAAGGGGAACAGTGGTGAAATCATAGGGTTGCTCTGGGCCGGAGAAGATGTCACGGAAGAGCGGCTGGTCGAAAAAGAAAAGGCAAACCTTGAGGAACAACTTCGGCATTCACATAAGATGGAGGCCATTGGCACCCTGGCAGGAGGAATAGCCCATGATTTCAACAATATCTTGGCTGTTATACTGGGATACGCTGATATGGCCAAGGGTTCTCTTCCTGCATCAAGTCCCGCAAGAGAACAGATTGAACATGTAGTGACAGCTGGAAACCGGGCAAAAGAACTTGTTAAACATAGCCTCGCCTTTAGTCGTAAGGAATCCCAGAAACGGGGTCCCGTACTCATTCATCTCATAGTCAATGAAGCGTTAAAACTTCTTCGAGCTTCAATCCCTGCGACCATAGAAATTCGACAGAACATTGATCCTTCCTGTGGAACTATCCTGGCTGAACCTACACAAATCCACCAGATACTCTTAAATCTGTGCACGAACGCAGCTCAGGCTATGGATGAAGAGGGAGGTGTATTGCAAGTAGATCTCAGTAGTGTTAACCTTGGCAGCAAAGATCTGCTCGAGGAACCGGGACTCAAATCGGGCCCATATGTACACCTGAGTGTCAGTGATACGGGTATGGGCATTGCCCCCCAACACCTTGCTCGAATATTTGATCCTTATTTTACCACTAAAGATGTTGGTAAAGGCTCAGGAATGGGACTCGCAGTGGTCATTGGAATTATTAAAAGCCATGATGGCATGATTACAGTAACGAGCAACCCTGGAGACGGTACCGTGTTTAATCTCTATTTTCCAGCAATTCCAGGAACGACTAAAAAAGAAAGTATACACACCCTTCCCCTGCCAACCGGTAATGAAAGAATCCTCGTTGTTGATGATGATGAAGAAATTGTTCTTATGACCGCACGGATATTAAATAACTTAGGGTACCAAACAACACCGGAAACAGATAGCCTGAAAGCCCTTGAACTTTTCAGTTCACAACCGGACTCTTTTGACCTTGTGATAACTGACCAGACAATGCCTGGAATTACTGGTGACCAGCTGGCAAAAAAACTCATGCGTATTCGTCCCAATCTGCCAATTATCCTGTGTACCGGATATAGTTCAAGAATGAACACTGCAAAGGCCGATTTTATGGGGATCAGTGCATTCCTTATGAAACCTGTAAACAGTGCTCAATATGCCGCAACAATCCGACAATTGCTGGAGAAATGAAAAGGATGAGCCAGAGGAGACACAAGGAACACAATCAAAGCCAACTGTAGACACATGTCTCTACAGTTGAAAAACAGGATGGAATTTTCATGACACAAATACTGATTATTGATGACAATCATATATTTCGGGAGATGTTGAAACGGCTTCTTGAAAAAGAGGGCTATACGATTGTAGAGGCTGAGTGTGGCATCAGTGGCCTGAAGCAATTTCAACAATCATGTCCGGACCTGGTTATTTGCGATATTATTATGCCGGACAAAGAGGGGTTGGAAACCATACAGGAGTTACAGGAAATAAATAGTAAGATCCCAATAATCGCCGTATCAGGTGGAGGAAAAGCAGGGCCTGAAAGCTATTTGCCAATGGCTCAAGCATTGGGTGCCTGGAAGGTTTTTTCCAAACCATTTGTGCATCAGGAATTTTTAGAGGCTGTTACAGCATGTTTATTGCAGACTTCCAATAATGTTGTCAAAGGAGCCCCATACATGCGGGATGCCCCTGGTAGTGAGAAAACATCAACATGACATAATCAGCCGATGTGCCGCCAACTTCAATAACTCTCAGTCACCAAACGAATGCATCAAGCAGGTGCTACCGTCACATGGGTACATCAAGCCGTGGCTGCGCAATATATTGACTGCTAGTAAAATTTAGTACACTCTCCCCATTTATTTTTATCTGCATGACTTGCATTTTTTCCGTCGACATGACAAAATCTTTTGAAGTCCTCTTTTCTGCAGAAGATCTGAAAAAAGCATCACCATAAATTCAGCAGCGTATCTCTTCCTGTTGGTCCGATGTTTATCATTCTTCTACTTAAAATTACTCCTCGGACTCTACTCTGACAATGCTATAACCAAGAAGGAAAATCATGAAAGTTTCTTTAGGACCTGTTACTCGAATTGAAGGACACCTCAATGTCAAAACTGATGTGGAAGACAATGTTATTGTTGATGCTAAATGTGAAGGGGAAATGTTCCGTGGCTTTGAGGTAATTCTGCAGGGCCGAAGTCCCCTTGACGCCCAGCAAATCACCCAGCGAATTTGCGGAGTGTGTCCCTATGCCCATGGCATTGCCTCGTCCTATGCCCAGGAGATTGCCTTTGGCTTGCGAGTTCCATCTAACGGAAGAATAATGCACAACCTGATCCAGGGTGCCAACCACCTGTACGATTATCTTCTCCATTTCTACCAACTCTGTGCCCTCGATTTTGTCGATGTAACGGCAATTGCAGCATATGGGGGGAAAGATAGCGACCTGGTTAAATTAAAGGATTGGGTTAATGCCGAACTTACATCTGGCAAACCCTTTCCTGCCGCACCATTTTTACCCAGACTTACCGGAGAATACATCGAAGATCACGATGTGAACATAGGTGCTCTGAAAAATTATCTTACCTCCATGAGGATTCAGCAAAAGGCGAATCAGGCCTCTGCACTTTTTGGTGGGAAATTCCCCCATGCCACCGGTATTTTTCCGGGTGGCTGCCCGCAGAAGCCTCAAATTGATATCATCTTGAAATACAAAGCCCTTATTCAGGAAACACGGGATTTTATCCACCAAAATTACATACCGGATATTCTCGCTGTTGCCAGCCTCTATCCCGAATACTGGAATATCGGTAAAAGTAATGCCGGCTTTCTGTCTTACGGACTGCTCCCGTACGGTCCAGAACATGACAGCAAAAGACTCTTTGCTCCAGGTGTCTTCCTTGACGGTCAGATTGAACCATTTGATTTCAATAAGGTCACAGAAGATGTGAACTATTCCCGCTATTCATCACCAAGTGGTAAAAAAATCAGTGATGGCAGCCTGACTCCTGCTCCTCACAAAAAGGGTGCCTATTCCTGGATTAAAGCACCTCGCTATGACGGGAAAGTTCTTGAAGTCGGACCATCTGCCCGGGTACTGGTAGATTATCAGCAGAATAACAACCCCGCGATCACAAAAATGGTAAACCACTTCGCTGGTATCGCATCCATTGTTCCGGAACAGTTGAACTCTGTCCTTGGACGCCACCTGTGTCGTGGAATCTGTGCTGCAGTTATAGCAGATTTTCTCCTTGAGGAATGTGAACGCTTAACTCCCGGTGAATCGAGTATTGCTGAGATTAGCGTTCCGGCAACAGGCGAGGGATATGGGATCACTGAGGCGTCACGGGGAGGCCTGCTTCATTATATCAGGCTGGCGGATCACAAAATTGAGAAATACGAATGTGTAGTTCCCACAACATGGAATTGCTCACCGCGAGATGACAGAGGTCAGCCGGGACCAATGGAATCCGCTCTCATTGGAACAAAAGTTGCTGTCCCTGAAGAGCAGATCGAATCCAGTAGAATTGTCCACTCATTTGACCCCTGTCTGGCTTGCGCTGTAT
>JAOZKX010000059.1:0-687 GCA_029935135.1 Desulfocapsa sp. | reverse complement strand
TCTCAATGAAAGATTGCACAACGCTCAATCGTCGGCAGGTGTTAAAACTCGCCGCAGCCCTTGCTGCCGGTTTTGGAATAAATGGTCTTCCTGAGTCCGTCAATGCTTCTCTCAAAAAACTAAGCAGTGTCGATATTCCAAAGATTGTCTATCTCCAGGGTTTATCCTGTACCGGCTGTTCCATATCTCTGCTTCAATCGTCAGAGCCATCCCCATTAGCTCTTATAACTGATTACTCAAAGCTTGCCTTTCATGCAGATCTTTCTGCCACCACAGGACAGCAGGCCCTTGACCTGATTGATTCATATATTTCAGGTGAGGCTGGTGATTACTTTCTCGCTCTGGAAGGTGCTGTACCGTATGACATGCCGGAAGCATGTGTCATAGGAAACAAAACTTATGCTGAATATATCGAAGAAGCGACAAAGACAATGAGCGGAGCAATAGCGGTTGGTACATGTGCCGCTTTTGGTGGAATTCCTGCGGCTGAAGGAAATCTTACCGGGGCGATCAGTATTAAAGAGTTTTACAACAAGCTTCACATCAATCCTCTGCTTATCACAATTCCTGGATGTCCAGTCCACCCGGACTGGCTCTCCAATCCGAGCCGTGTGTCTGCGGAGATCGACCCTTGCCAATACTGCGCAGTTTCTCTGTAATTCTCGAACTTTATCTCCGCATCTCCTG
>JAOZKX010000397.1 GCA_029935135.1 Desulfocapsa sp. | reverse complement strand
TTCTTTGTAAGCCAGGTTTTTTACTGGATACCAGGGCAGTATATCACTGGCTGTGGACTAAAAAAATGAAAATGTATTGTAAGAGATATGAATAATAAAAAAATATGATAAGAACATAATGATTTAAGCACCACGGTGTATCATCGAGGGATGTTCCCAGGTGCACTAAGTTATTGATACCTTCTCTAAAATAGTATGGTTAATTAGCTCGTTAAATAGTTGGTGCCTGAAATAATCTCCTAGTTACATTTAAGAAATCTCTGTTAAAGTTGTGTTTTTATGATTATATGGCTGGTTAAGTTATTTTGGTGAGTTTTCATATATTATACCGCTTACCAACCATCACCCGTATTTGAGAATACTACCCTGCTAATTATTATGAGGTGTTTCCATGAATAGAGAAGAGTTTCTGTCCCGTCTTGGGTTATCACTCACAGCAACTGCCCAGGAAGTTGATATTGCCTATAGTAGCAAAAAGACAGAATTGGAGAGCCGTTCCCAGGCTGCACCCACTGAAGGATTAAAGAAAAAATATATTGCTGCCCTTGAAGAACTTACCGCAGGGTATCGTGACACGGCCGAACAGGTTCAGGTCCAGGTTCCCACCGGATTGAGTGCTACCATGATGCAGGATTTACCACAGGCGCAAATGTTTGCCACAGGAGCAGGTGGTGTGAATCCTGTGGGGGCGGCATCGGGTGCAATGATAGGGATAAATCCGGGTGATGTGCTCATGGGACGCTATGAAGTAAGGCGTATGCTGGGTGCTGGAGGGATGGGCGCGGTCTATGCCGCCTTTGATAAAAATATCAGTCGTGAGATTGCAATAAAAGTATTGCTTCCCGGACTATTAAAGAATGAACAGGCCGTTGAGCGGTTTATGAGTGAGGCAAGGCTCTCTCAGCAGCTTTCTCACCCTGGCGTAATCAATGTTTTCGATGTACAGCGAACGAACGAGCATTTCTTTATTACCATGGAAATGCTGGAAGGACAAACTCTGGCCGATGACATGGAAGCCAGGAAGCGTATGTCCAAGCCATACGATGTTGATGAAATGCTTGAGATTGTTGGACAGATCAGTGTGGCTCTCTCCTATGCCCATACCATTACAGTTCATCGTGACATTAAACCTGAGAATATCTTTATAACCAACAGCGGAGAGATCAAGGTTGTTGATTTTGGTATTGCCAGGGTTATGGATACAAGTCAGTTAACAAAAACCGGTACGGCCATGGGGACTGCCTATTATATGGCTCCTGAGCAGTTAAAAGGTGCGCAGAATGTGGATCCGCGCTCGGACCAGTATTCTCTTGCTGTTATAGTCTACGAAATGCTTTCCGGGGAGCTTCCGGTGGGTATGGCAAAACCTCTGCATGAATTAAAGAAGGGTGTATCCAAGAGGGTCTCTGCTGCAATTTCCAAAGGATTGGCCTCTGCCATTGATGACAGATTTGATACTGTTGAAGAGTTCATGGCTGCATTGTCGAAAAAGGGAATGGTGATCAATTTTCCTGGGAAAAACATGGCCATTGCAGCAGGTATCGCCTGTATGCTTCTGGTTGGCGCCTTTACCTATCCCACATGGCGTCCTCTTGTGGGGAACCTGTTTCAGAACAAAGAATTAATTGCCAGTGTTGAAACAAATCATGTGGATGTTTTAGAAAACAAGAAACAATGGGAAAAAATTATATCCATTATCACCATACCTGTCCCAGCAGAAGTCAGAAATGGTGACAGCTTATTGAAAAAGGGTGAATCTCAACAGAGAAATAAAAAGTATGATGATGCACTCCTCACTTTCAAAAAGGCTAATAAAAACTATCGTGAGGCAATAAGTTTTGCCGCAAATCAGTTGCAGAGTACCTGTTTTGAAACCCAGGGGCGGGTCATGGCCTTCAGGGGACGTTTTGACAATGAGAAGCAGAAATTGCAGAGAAATGTGCAAAATGTCACCAGATCGATGGATAAGTTTGAACGTAACGGTGACGCCGAAGCACTTGCCAAGTCAAAACGGGAATTACAGATGCTGGAAGATTTAAGTACTTTCTGTGAATATTCCGTTTTTGGTGGTTCAAAACATGTGAAAATTCAAGGAAAACTTACAGTCGCTGAAGGGATGCTTGGAGATGAAAATTATGGCGATGCCCTGGTTGCCTATAAAAATGTTGAAAAAGATCTGCAAAGCCTGCTTCCTTTAATGGAGAAGGCAAAACAGATCCTGAAAACTCGTTACCAGGCTGGACTGAAAGAAAATCTGTGGTTGCAGCTTGTTGCAGCTAATCCATATGCTCCAAAGGAAATATATGAAGCAATGGATAAAATAGAAGAAGGGAATGACTTTTTAAATGCACAGCAGTGGGATGATGCTGCCACCGCTTTTGAAGAATCTATCTCTATTTATGATAAATATATGACCGAGGGCCAGCCAGTTCTCTATGCCTCCATGGATGTGCAGACCCTTGCCAAAGAGTGGATGTCTGTGGCTGCTAAAAAGCCGACTATTTCAAAAACAATGAGGAGTGCCAGAGACACTGCCATAGCCAAGGCAAGTGAAGGGCACAGCCTACTTGGGGAATTTGAATGGGATGCAGCAAAAGATATTTATGAAGAATCCCTTGCCCAGTATGAGATAGCTATTAAAGAAGGGAATAATTCGATCCAAAAACAGATAGCAGATAAGGATAAGAAAGAAAGAGATAAGGTAGCAAAAA
>JAOZKX010000396.1 GCA_029935135.1 Desulfocapsa sp. | reverse complement strand
TTAAGAATTAGTTGGTAGAATAGAGCCACTTATCAAGCATGTTAAACACAATGTCTCTTTTGATGGGCTTGGTTATATAATCATTCATGCCGGCTTCCAGGCAGAGTTCCCGGTCACCTTTCATGGCGTTGGCAGTCATTGCCAGAATGGGCACATCGGTAAATCCAAGGTCACGAATGGTCTTGGTGGCAGCGTAACCGTCCATTTCCGGCATCTGTACATCCATAAGTATCGTGTCGTATTTTTCGGGGTCTTTGCTGAACATCTCCACGGCAATCCTGCCGTTTGCTGCCACTTCCACCAGGTATCCGGCCTTGGTCAGAATCATTTTGGCCAGTTTTTGATTTACCAGATTATCTTCAACCAGCAAAATAGATACAGATTGTTTGATTTCTTCCCTTACCGAATACTGGGTAACCAGTTTTTTCTCCTGCTTCGGGATATCAGCATCGTCTTTATGGCCAAGGGTTCTTGCGAGTGTGCGCAGAAGGATAGATCGTCGGGCAGGCTTGCTTAAAAATGCGGTGAAGCCGACTTCTTTACATCTTTTTGCCAGTTTTTCGGTGGAGGAGGTGTAAGCAAGAAAGGGGATGTCCTTTGATTGTAAGTCCGATTCCCGGATCATCTTTGCCAGCTCAAAACCTGAAATAACGGGCATTTGCAGGTCTATAATGACCAGGTCAAAAGGCTTTTTCTCTTTTTCTGCCAGGGCAAGGGCTTTCATTGCCATGGTTTCATCGAGCAGAGCTGTTGTCAGGATTCCAGCCTTGCTGAGGATGTGTTCGATAATGTCATTATTTGCCTTATTGTCGTCGACAATAAGCATTTTTGTGCCCTTCAGTTCCAGTTGATTTAATTTTTTGGCATGAGAAACAGTTGATTTACGCATTTTTGCAGTAAAATGGAAGGTGGTTCCTTCTCCCTGTATACTTTCAGCCCATACCCTGCCATCCATCAGCGAGGCGATTTTACGACAAATAGACAGTCCCAGGCCAGTGCCGCCATATTTCCTGGTGGTACTGCCATCTTCTTGTTTAAAGGCCTCAAAAATAGACTCACATTTGTCTGGGGCGATTCCTATTCCCGTATCACGTATAAGGGAGTGTAATGTGATGTTGTTGTCATCTTCCTCCTCCACATTGATAGTGAGCTCAAGTTCACCTCGTTCGGTGAATTTTGCAGAATTTCCAAGGAGATTGACAAGCACCTGTCTGAAACGCCCGGGATCTCCGCTGATGTTTGCCGGAAGCGTATCGTCAATACGGCATAACACCTCAATGGGTTTGCCGGCCACTCGAGGACGGACCAGATCACATACATCGTGGGCGGTTATTTCCGGATCAAAATCAATATATTCCAAGCTCATTTGTCCGGCTTCAACTTTGGAAAAATCGAGAATATCATTGATTAGCCCAAGAAGGGCCTCACCACTCCGTTTTATGGTCTCAGCACTATCACGTTGTTCTTCGTCAAGGGTTGTGGCGAGGAGCATTTCGGTAAAACCGATCACCCCGTTCATAGGGGTTCTGATTTCGTGGCTCATGGAGGCCAGAAACTGGCTTTTGGCAACGGAGGCAGCTTCTGCTGCAACCTTTGCTTTGCGCAACTTTCTGGTTTTTGATTCTATTTCAGACTGCAGGGTTTTAGAATAATTTTTCTGATGTTCCTGGATAATGCGGTGCGTTTTCTCGTTATCTTCCAAGGTTGCCTGGTATTTCAGTTCAAGGACAGAAAACTTGCGGTCAAATTGTTTTTTTTGAATGGTTAGTTTTTTTTGTCCTGCAGCAGTTTCCTGCATACTGCCAAAAAGTCTGCAGGTAAGGGATACAATATCAGAATGTTTTTCCGGGCCGAAGAGCAGGACAGACTTTATTGCCGGCAGGTCGATTGCGGACCATGGATATCTTGAATCGTTTACTGCCTGGTAGGTATGCTCAGTATGTTTCAGGAGTGTTGTGAGATCCCTGATGCATGATTCCGAGGGTAAATCTCTTTTTTTTTCGCCATGTATCCGGTTGTTACGTTCAATAATCAGGACGGAACAGGCAGGGGCACAATCGCTAAGGATTCTGAAAAGCGTATCAATTTCCTGCTGGTAGGAGGTTACTGTATCAAAAATTGCGAAATTCGCCGGCATGGTGTTCTCCGTGTTGAAAATCAGCCCCCGTAGAGGTCTTGAGCGTTACTCATCTCTTCAGGAAGATCTTCAATGAGTACCTTGTATTCATCCATATTCTCTTGCATATGGGCAACCAGATGTTCAGGGAGCTCTGGTACAATACCATCCAGTGCAGTATGGCCAAGTTGTCCGGTAATAT
The DNA here is from genome assembly GCA_029935135.1 of Desulfocapsa sp. Taxonomy (GTDB): domain Bacteria; phylum Desulfobacterota; class Desulfobulbia; order Desulfobulbales; family Desulfocapsaceae; genus Desulfocapsa. The sequence goes on along the minus strand of JAOZKX010000396.1, from coordinate 410 downwards.
ATTCAGCAATCTGTATAATGCCAGTGAGGCTTTCTGGAGGATAATCACCGGAGTTGAGGTGATGATCACGAATGGCAACCTGTATATTTTCCGGCATCTCCCAATCCATGGTCAGTAAATATCCGATTTCACAATGGTCGGTCCCCAGGTATTCCTGTTCAAGGTCGATTATCTGTTTTCCATCAGTACAGGCCTCGCAGGCAGCAAAAAACTTTTCCGGTTCGACTTGAGATTCGACAATAAGTCCAAAGTCATGTAAGATTCCGCAGAGATAGGCGTCATCTCCGTCAACTTCAAAAATTCGTTCTGCGACCATTTTGGCACAGATTGAAACTGCGGCGCAGTGCAGCCAGAGTTTTTCTCTGGAAAAAATTGGAGACTGTTTTTTTTCGCGGAAAATTTTTTTAAGG
>JAOZKX010000395.1 GCA_029935135.1 Desulfocapsa sp. | reverse complement strand
CTGATGCGTAAACTCTCCATCCACGACCTGCCGGGACTGGTGAAATTTGCTATTCAGCATGGACTTGCGGCGATGTAGGAATACTATACACCTCTGCCATACTTTAACAAAAGTTGCTGTAATAACAGTCCAGTGGCAAGGTTAACCATTTAAGATGGTTTTTGAATCTGTCAGTTTTTAGCAAACCTTATTATAATAAATTGTCAGATCGGATATTAGCAACTACACATAATTATTTACTTCTGCCACTCCGCTATTATCAATATAGAAAAACACTCATTATCCACAAAAGATACACTATAAGCTCCTGTTCAGCAGAAAAAATAATTAATTTCCTTTTGATTTTTAGCTATTCATCCGATATGACAAGAAGAGTTTACTTTTTTAACAATTTATCTGACAGAATGTTTTTATCATAATGACGAATCATTGGATATGAGCCAAACAGAAGAAGCAGAAAGAGAATATCCTGATCAGGATTCTCCCGCCACTCAAGACAACAGTGAAGAGACTACTGTTCCCTCTGCCAACAAAAAGATAGTGGCTTTCTCCAAACCAACAATCAGCAACTCCTGCGACCAGCATTTCAATATTGAAGATTCATTTTATCGTTCCAGACTACCAAGATCAACACACTGGTCGGTCGCCTGGTCTGATCTGATGATGACCATGTTTATTCTTTTTCTCTCCATGTTTGTATATCAGGCTGCCCATGAAGATTTTCTTGTAGATAAAACTCCAGAGGTCATCGGCGGTGACACAACCGATGCCCTTGATGTTAATACGGAAAGCGGCCTTATTGTACCCATTACCCCCATACGAAACACAGTACCTCTTATCTCCGCAGGAACTGTTAAAAGGATAGAGACCGTACAGATCGATGAACTTGACATAGATGAGGTCTTTAAAAAAGAAATCATCCCAAAAGGTGCCATTGCCGTCACCCCTGAGACCATAGTCAAAATCGAGAAAGAACGGGAAATAATTAAAGAAATAGTTCCCTCGGCCCCTCCTGAAGAAAGAGATATCATCGAACCGGCGCCTCTTGGCCTGGACACCAAGGCTCCCCCGGAGATCAAACAAACCGACAAGTTCACTGAGATTTATGACATGAGCAGACAGGCGCTGCAAGACAAGAAAATGAGTGAATTTGCCTCCGTTGACCTGATTCGGGATACAACCATGCGGATTATCCTCACCGGCGACCTGCTCTTCTCAACAGGCCAAGCGGATCTATCCAGGAATGCAAAAAATCAGTTGCAAAAACTCAGCGCTGTTATTCAAAATTCTCCCTATATGATTAATGTGATTGGCCATACGGATAACCAACCGATGAATTCACCGATTTTTGCTTCAAACTGGGAACTTTCTGTGGTAAGAGCCAGTCGTGTGGCACGTTTTCTTATCGAAACAATGGGCATGAATCCCCAGCAATTTATCGTCAGTGGCTATGGAGCGAACCGTCCCAGAGTCCCTAATTCAAATGTTGTCAATCGTGCCACCAATAGACGCGTGGAAATTATTATTTCAAAAAAGCTGGCTCCTGCAGTTCAAGCCACACCTGAAAACATTTTATAGAGATTGGAATCGCCATGATAAACAAAAATATAATAGGTCTCATCGCCTTTACCCTGCTATTCTGTTTCGGGTTTACCATCAATGGAAACTTGAGTCTCTATTTTAATATGTCCGGACTTCTCATTGTTTTTGGAGGAACATTTGCCGCAACGCTGCTCAGCTTTAAGACCGAACAGCTTTGGATTGTGTGGAAAGTTTTACGCACAAGCTACAAAAGCCAACCAAAAAAAGAGACGGAAATTATCAAGATCCTTATCGACCTTTCCATCAAATCAAGAATCCAGGGAATCCTCTCCCTCCAGGATGAAGAAAACGAAACCTCCATACTTTTTCTCCGCAGAGCATTAGGATGTCTGGTGGACGGGTATCAGGTTGAACAGATGCGTGATATCCTCAACACAGAAATGTATTTTTTCAAAATGCGCCGAGAAGATTCCGAACGCGTCCTTCGTACCATAGCCGATTTTTTTCCAGCTTTTGGTATCACAGGCAGCGTGGTAGGACTTATTTCCATGCTTGGCGGCATCGGGGATACATCCATTATCCTTCGCGCCGTACCCATTGCACTTACCTCCACCCTTTACGGAATCGTTTTCTCAAATTTCTTTTTTATCCCCTTTGCTTCTTTTTTACGGGAACGAACCAATAAAGAGCTGTTGCTGCAGAAAATCATTATGGAAGGTGTTATCGCCATAGATTCAGAAATGAACCCTGTTATCCTCAAAACAAAACTGGAATCCTTTCTCACTCCTGCCGAGCGTAAAGAGGACCTTGTTTCCTACAATAAAATAAAAGAACGTTTTAACATCAGCGCCTGAGTATATTTTTAGTATTAAAAAAAGGGGGAATCCTTTTCTAGAAGAATCCCCCCTTTCAATGTGCAATGATTCAGTGAGTGTGCTATATTAATAAGCTCATGTTATCGTTTCCATACCACATTGAACAGGAGCACACCCCCTTGAACTGTATCCCATTAAAGTCACTACTCATTATTGCCATCCTCACCCTTTCCGCATGCGTTCCAGGATCAGTTAACACCGCCATAAAAAATGGAGCTAAACCTCTCAATGCCGCCGGGATTTACAATCTTGTAAATGCGAACACAATACGCTTAATTTCTGCTGATTTTGATGCCGATCTGTTTCTGTTTGA
>JAOZKX010000394.1 GCA_029935135.1 Desulfocapsa sp. | reverse complement strand
GAGGATGAAATTTCTGTGGAGCATCTTGCTGTCTTTCGTAATGAAGGACTCAGTGAAGACAGGATTATCAGGCAAGCATCAAGTTATGATATTAATGATCTGATTGAGGGCAAGACCGATGTCTTTAATGCCTACAGTACCAATGAACCATTTTATCTGCAGGAGAGGAAAATTCCTTACAGGGTCATACGGCCCCAAGATTATGGGATTGATTTTTATGGTGATATGCTCTTTACCAGTGCTCAGCAATTGAAGAAAAATCCAAAGCAGGTAAAGGCTTTTCGGGATGCATCGCTGAAAGGCTGGGAGTATGCTCTGGCCCACCAGGAAGAAATGATTGATCTGATTCTGAGTAGATATAAAGTGCAAAAAAGCAGAGCACATCTCAGGTTTGAGGCTGAGGCTATTCGTGAACTTATTATGCCGGGTATTATTGAGATCGGACATATGAATCCTGGGCGCTGGCAGCATATGGCTGAAGTATTTGTAGAGCTTGATATGGCACCAGCCTCCTACTCCCTTGATGGGTTTGTTTACGATCCCAATCCAGAGGTCGGTAAAGCCTGGATGGTGAAGGTCATTGCAGCAGCAATACTTGTCTGTATCACCTATGCTTTTTTGCTTCTGTTTCTCTTAAATGCTCGCCTGAAAAAAAATCTGCAGACACGGAGCGGAGAACTGGAAAAAACGGAAGCCCGCTTTCGAGAAGTGTTTGATAATATACAGGATGGTGTTGCTGTTTATGAAGCTGTTGACAATGGGGATGACTTTTTATTTAAGGATCTGAACCCGGCCGGACTCGCCATAAATAAAATTAAGAAAGAAGATGTTATCGGCAACAGTGTGAAAGATGTTTTTCCAGGTGTGGAGGAATTAGGTCTTTTTGATGTTTTTAAGCGAGTCTGGAAAACGGGTGTACCTGAGAATCTCCCAGTGTCAGTATACAAAGATAGTAAACGATTACTCTATGTTGAGAACTATGTCTGCAAACTCCTGTCGGGAGAAGTAGTAGCTGTCTTTGCAGACATTAGCAAAAGGAAACTGGTTGAAGAGGAACTGCAGCAGAAAACAGATGAGTGGGAAAAAACATTCAATGCAATCCCGGATCTTATTACCCTGCAGAATACAGAGCGGAAAATTATTCGTGCTAATCAGGCAGTGTATGATTTTTTTCAGATGGAGCCAGATGAGATCCTTGGTTCCACCTGTTATAAATTGTTTCGAGGGGAAGACGACTCCTGCCAGGGGTGTCCCAGTCTGTCATCTGCCAATGATAACAGTAAATATGTCAATCTCATAGAACATAAGGCCCTTGGCAAGGTTTTTCGGGTCTCTTCAGCCCCTGTTTTTAATGAAAAAGGTGAAATTCAGTATTTTGTGTATGTGGCCCAGGATGTGACCGATAAGAAACGCCTTGAGGAAGAGTTGTTTCAGGCCCAGAAGATGGAGGCTGTTGGCACTTTGGCTGGTGGCATTGCCCACGATTTCAATAATATTCTTACTGCCATTCTTGGGTATGCTGAACTTGCCAAAAATGAACTCCCCTCATCAACTGCACAATCAGTAGTGAAAGATCTTGATCAGGTCATCCTGGCTGGAGAACGTGCCACCGAACTCGTCAAACAGATACTCAGCTTCAGCCGAAAAACTGACCGGCAGGAAAAACCGATACGCATTGATATAATCGTCAAAGAAGCATTGAAATTACTTCGCTCTTCCCTGCCCACCACCATCGATGTCCTGACCAATATCGATAAGGAATGCGGGATGATTCTTGCTGATCCAACTTGTATTCATCAAGTGATTGTGAACCTCTGTACCAATGCTTCTCAGGCCATAGGGAATGAACAGGGGAGACTTGAAGTAACACTGGCACGGCAGATTCTTTCAGCTGACCAGCTTGAAGAGAGAGAAGGAGTTGGAAATGGTGCTTTTGTTGTCCTCACAGTGCAGGATAGCGGGAAAGGTATGGATAGCAAAACGGCATCACGAATTTTTGAGCCCTATTTCACCACAAAACTACCAGGAGAGGGGACAGGGTTAGGGCTGGCTGTAATTCATGGTATCGTTGAAGATTGCCGTGGTTTTATTGAGGTGGAGAGTACTCCCGGGTTTGGAAGTACCTTTCGTGTCTATTTGCCGGTTTTACAAGAGGAAGGGAAAATCAGTGTTAATACAGAGGAAAACAGTTCACTTCCCAGAGGAAATGAACGAATTCTTTTTGTTGATGACGAACCATCAATTGTTGATATTGGAAAATCTGTATTAACTCGCCTCGGTTATAGTGTTACAATAGAAACTTCAAGCACAACAGCTTTAGAGAAGTTTCTGGCAGCGCCGGAATCAGTAGATCTCCTTATTACCGATCAGACTATGCCTGCATTAAGTGGTGTTGAACTGGCAAAGACAGTATTGCAGGTACGGCCCGATTTACCGATAATTCTTTGCACTGGATTTACGGCCGCAGTGTCTGCTGATGAAGCTGCCAGGCTTGGTATTAAAGCCTATATTGCCAAACCGGCCAGTGTGAAAAAAATGGCAGAGACAGTGAGGCGGTTGCTGGATGATTTGTCGAAAGATAAATAAGATGAGTCACATTATTTTTCAGGTAACTGCTCGTTTGCTGCGGGCAATTCAATGATGACGGTGGTCCCTTTATTGGGTATGGAGTGAATGTGTACTGTTCCCGCATGCTGACTGATGATTGCGGTGACGATGGCCAGACCAAAAC
>JAOZKX010000393.1 GCA_029935135.1 Desulfocapsa sp. | reverse complement strand
GAAATCTTGCCAAACCCGTCGTAGGGATCATTTCTGACTACCAGACCCTCAGTGGAGTCAGTAGCGCAACATTAATGGCCAGGAGTGTGTATGATATAGATGGTGATGCAATTGTCAGGGTGTGGGCTGAAATTATCCGGCCTGACTACAATCCAAACCAAAGCGACCTGACTGTTACGGAACTTCCGACTATTGAACTGACAGATCCTGATAATGACGGGGTGTATGAAGGTATGAGTTCCGACTACGATGTATACTTTGATATTGCAGGAGCCTACATAATTACCGTTTATGCAAAGGATACACACGATATCGTTTCAGCACCAAAAAATACCCTTGTTATCAAACAATGAACAGTCCGGCAACGGAAGACGAATTTTAGCATTTCCCCAAGAAAAGCAATAAGAGTCATAGGCAAATTAAATCTTATCTTTTCGCTAAACGACAGGCCGGCCCCTCTTTTTGGAGTGCAGACGCCTGCCGATCAAAACCGCACTAAGAATCCAGCAGTCAAAGCGCTTCCTCCCCATGAAAATTGTATGCCTAAATTTTTATACCGCACATCGCTATACAATTGAAAAAGAGGAAACAGGCCAGATTCAAAAAGTTCCATTTTATCGTAACCATACATCATGCCCAATCGATAGCCTGTTTCCACTGACAATATACTCCAGGTTGTACGATAGACATCCCGCTGGATACCGATTCCCCATGTACGATCATTGCGTGAGTTCTCAAAAGTACCCAGAAAAACACCTGCATATGTAAACCCAATGAGATTGTGAGTAGATTGATACTCATCGTCATCGTCAACAAAATGGTAGGACCACATGCCGAGGTACAGACTATCCATGGCTGGTTGTCCCCATAGCATCTTGCCAATGCCATATCCGCTTTCCATTTCATTGACTGAAGAGGCGGTGGGAGTATTGTCAATGGTTGAGATTGTTGCTGTTTCTGCGGAGTATATCTTCTCAACATGAAAAAAAAAGCTGAAAACAGTGATGAGCAAGAGATGCAAAAAAGTTGTATTGCTAAACTTGGTTTTATGTTTTGGTATAATCAGCACAATTCATACTCAGGTTTGCGTTTTTCGCTTCACAAAGCAACAGAAAAATTTTGTATATCAACAGCGACTCGTTTTTTCTTTTTGATATATGGATATGGCGGCGAATACCAGGTGAGAAAGCAAATCTGCTGTTTTTGTAAATGTAGATTATGCATGGAACCTACCTTTTGCAGAGAGAAAACGGAAGAATAAAGAGGGGTGTGGTGGGTAACTCCCTATACTTCAATGTGATTCCGATCCCCAGATATTGTCAGTGTCCACGGATGAAGATTCTGCGAATATCCACACTGGAAATGTCTGCCCTTTAATTCTCCCATTCCGAAGGTAGGAATACGCTTTTTCAAGCATTGTGCTCTTGATTGCAACATAACTTTGGCGATCGTAAATGTCTATTTTGCCGATATGTTTTCCTTCAATGCCAGCATCTCCAGTCAATGCCCCGAGGATATCACCAGGACGCATCTTGTCCTTTTTTCCAGCCTCTATAACAAGGGTTCTGTTTGGTGGGGTCAGGGTAAAATCCTCAACTTTAGCTAAGGCGTTTGTGTCGCCAAAATGGAATTTTTCATCGTGATATCCTTCTGTTTTGAGGGTATGGCGGTTGTTGAAAAGGGTAATGGCCAAACCCGCTTTCCCTGCACGACCTGTGCGGCCAATACGGTGGATGTAGGTCTCTTTATCTTGTGGCATATCGTAATTGACCACCATCTCAAGCTCTTTGATATCAATCCCCCTGGCCGCAACATCTGTTGCAACAAGGACTGAGCAGCTTCTGTTGGAAAATTGGACAAGTACATCGGTGCGTTCGTACTGCTCCAGATCACCATGGATGGCCAGGGCATCAATCCTGGCATCGTGTAACTGATCGGCAACATTCTGTGCCTCTCTTTTTGTATTGCAAAACACCAGGATAGTCTGAGGTTTGTAATGGGCGATCACTTTGATGAGGGAAGAGAGTTTGTTCTCATTATTCACTTCATAAAAGTATTCCGTTATCTTATTCGCTGCCTCTGTGGTTATGGTTTGAATATTGAGCGCGTTCTTTTGTATGGATGCACTCAAGGTAATGATTTTTTCCGGATAGGTCGCTGAAAAAAGCATTGTTTGTCTTTTCTGTGGGGCATGGGCTATGATTCTCTCAATTTGCTCAATAAAGCCCATGTCGAGCATGCGATCCGCTTCGTCAAGGACCAGTGTTTCTAAGTCCTTCAGGGAAAGATACTGTTTATCCAGATGTTGCAGTACCCGACCTGGAGTCCCCACAATGATATGGGCTCCATGCAGAAGTGAACCATATTGCGGCCCAAAGGCAACACCCCCGCAAAGGGTGAGTATCTTAACATTATGGGTTGCTCGTGCCAGGCGGCGCAGTTCTTTGGCTACCTGATCTGCCAGTTCCCTGGTTGGACATAAAATAAGTGACTGTACTCTGAATTTTTTTACATTCAGCCTGTTGAGTAATCCGATGCCAAATGCTGCGGTTTTGCCACTGCCGGTCCTGGCCTGGGCAATCACATCGCGATTCTTTAAAATATGGGGAAGGCTTTCGGCTTGCACAGGAGTCATTGCTGTAAACCCAAGTTCTCTGAGGTTGTGCAGCATCGGTTCGGAAAGTGGAAGGGATGAAAATTTTTGATCAGTCATATCGTTTGTTGTTTTATGA
>JAOZKX010000058.1 GCA_029935135.1 Desulfocapsa sp. | reverse complement strand
TTTATTACAGCAATATTTCACAAAATGTAGCGTGTAGTAGGCAGCAATTTGGGTTTTGAGAGGAGAGATAAAATTTAAGTAATTATTTTCATAAGATAAGTTAGCATTACTGATGGCAAGATGCTTAATTTTACTCTGACCCCAAATGTACTGTGGGAGATTTGCTCAAAACAACTGCATAAAAAAAATGGTGAGCTGAAAGTTTCTAAAGAAGAAATTTCTCCCAAAAATCCAGAAAACAAGTTTGTTAACCATTGACACTGTCTGGGCATGTATTGTATTAATAATAATTATCTTATAAACAATTGAAAGGTTCAGCGAGAAACGATCATCACTTTTGCCGCCTGACCTCTTCTCATATTTGTGTCCGTTCAAGTCATCAGCGATTGAACATCCACCATGTATATTCTAGCGTTAGCCGTTTTTACAGGCAGGGAAGGCCCTGCAATTCAAATTTGGAGATCCACAAGGAGATAGAAGATGATTAAAAAGCTGCATTCCCTGACCATGATATCAACCCTGGTTGCAGGATTCTTTGCCTGTTCAGCCGTTGCGGCGGACAAAGTAGTAGTGATCCCTTTAGGCGGCAAGAATACGGCAATTGTTGGTGATGCCGTCGCCGCCGATGTTCTTGATGGAAAAACATTTTCAGGTGAATCCGGAGTCGGAATCCCGGGGACCATGCCTGACAATGGTGCCGTACTGATTCACCCGTCAGATTCCGATCAGTCCATACCATCTGGGTACCATAACGGTTCCGGCTCGGTGGTCGGAGATGCGGCCCTTACTCCCGACAACATTAAAGATGGTGTATCTCTCTTTGACCAGACCGGTACTTTTACCAGTGAAAGTACTAATCCCATGACAGCAGCCGACCTCCGCAATTCCAAAGTTGGCTTCGTCAATGGTGTCAAGATTACAGGGACTATGCCGACAGGAGACATATACCCTTTTAGCTCGACAGTACCCGCCGCATATTATGAAGAAACAGACCTACAGAGTGAGGATTATGATCTGAGTCCTTATAATATTAAAGCCGGAGTTGAGATTTTCGGTATCAGAGGGACCTATGACTGTCCCGAGAAGTTTGATAAATGTTCGGATACATGTGTCGATACAGACTATGATCCCGGAAACTGTGGTGCTTGCGGGGAAGTCTGTGAGCCTGGCAGCTACTGCGCTGCTGGTAGCTGCCTGAAATTTGACGGCTCCGCCTGTACTTTTAATGGCGACTGTGTCTCCAGATTTTGTGACAACGGGGAATGCCAGGAAGGGGGGAAGGTAGCTTTCATTACCGGCGACTTCAGCAACGCTAATCTGGGCGGACTGACCGGGGCGGATAACCACTGTAATTATCTGGCCAGAGGAGCTGGATTAGCCGGCGACTTTAAGGCCTGGCTCAGCGATGGTACCGTAGAAGGTTCCCCTGCCGCACGTTTTGACAGAACTACAGATGATGTACCATATCACAACGCCTCTGGTAGCGACATTGCGCCCAACTGGGCTGGATTGACTGACGGGACTTTGGATCGACGTCTAACTACCGACCAGCATGGGCAATCGGTCGTGACCTATAGAGATGTATGGTCCAATGTGTGGTTCGACGGAACCGCGCTCAAGACTGAGACAGGGCACTGCCTTGGATGGACATCAGATTCAGATGCCCTGGAAACATATATTGGGTATGCAGCAGCTACCTCGCCTGCGGGTGCGTGGACGGCAACAGATGAAAAAGAGTCGTGTGCATTGGAGAACCGATATTATTGTTTCGAACAGTAATATCTTCAGGGAGCATCTATGATAAGTATAGTCAAGTGGAAAACGGAGAGCCCGTAAAAGGAAAAGCAAATACCCTACCCTAGCAGAACGGTCCCCAAGACCAGCAGCACTAGGAGGAGGGAATAGCCCAGGCTGCGGACAAACCGCCTAGAGAAGATGTTACCGGTATTAACACACATGGGGTCGGACCATGACAACATACTGTTGTAACGACACAATGTCGCACGAAATAGTCATTTTCAGCTCTTAGAGCTTACATTTCGCACCAAGAAAATGGCTTCTAAGGAATATGAGTGGTTACTGCTTCTGTCCGAGGTTTAATGGAGTAATTCTTATGAACAAAACACACTAGGAGTCTGTCGGAGTTAGACATTCCACTAGAATGAAAGTCACATTCACTCCTTCAAAAGAACGATATCCTCCCTTACCAATCAAGACGATCAAGCGGGAAACTGTACATCATTCTCCCGCCAGAGAAATACTTGCTGTTTGCAAGCGTCCAGTAGTATGCACCGAGTGCGGACACCTCATCAAACCTGGCGTTCTTTATGGTTCCCTACAAGGTGAGGTATGCGTATGCCAAAAATGTTTGCGGAGCCGTACTTACTGGTGAATGATTGAGATAGTCGGCCAGGTTGCTGATGCGGAAGAGTTTGAGTATGTATAATAATTTTGGCCTCTGCTGGTTTGAAGGAAGAAAAGAAATGATGCCTTCAAGCTTTCACAGAAACTGAGGTGCTGGAATTGACGGTAATGTGACAGAAGGTACATCAGCTATTGTTTTATCACATACCCACTCCGACTTTCTTCGAGGAGTTAGTCAACTGGTTTTGTGATCGCAGGCAGAAACATGGTCCATGGAAAACTATTCAGCGTGTATACATTGTCAAATTGCACCTTCATAAAGGTGTCTTGCCCCGACTCAGCATACGCTCTGCTTCTCAGGAAGCGAATGGGGGTCTCGGGGGCATAGGTCGGACCACTTAGGGTATATGATTTCTTGTCATCTCCGCACTTCAAAAACAATGTGTTTCCGGATTTCATAATACTCATGGTTATGGGAACATTTAAAGACGGTGTACAGGAAAAACCTTCCTCAAAAAGAGTGGTGGCAGTGCTGCAGGCGGCATCGTCACAGCGAAAAACCACAGCCTCCGGGTAAAGGGTTGTATCGGAATAGTATTTGATCCTCGCCATGCCAAAAACATTGCCTTCCTGTCCGTTGTATCCACTTCCGTCATACAGTGTATTGAAATATCTGGCCATCAACCTCGCCTGCCCCTGGTTTGTCGTCTTGTCACTACCAGTAACAACGGAAATATCCTGAACTACCACATCTGCCTGCAGATAATCCGTTATATTTACTGATGGAATAAAGGCGTCAAGTGACTCGTTTCCCGTTCCGTTACACTGGACTTTGAGCTGAAGTCGCTCTTCTTTTATATTTCTTATCAATTCATTGCCGGACCACCTAGTCACATCCAGGGGCGATGATGCAAAATCTTCTGTAAATGTTGTGGGCAAACCGGCATTGACAACAACATTATCATAACTTGCAACCACTCCACCTGCCCCCTCCTGTCCCTGCTCTCCAGAGACAAAAGTAGTTAGGGCTTTGTGCTCCGTACTTGAGGAGGCAGTCCGGATTGGCCCGACAACAGTCTTTTCGGAAGATCCATTCACGGTGAAGGCAAAACTCCTGTCCCCGTCATACACAAGTTTGAGGGTATAAGTGGTGTTCAGACTAAGGTTGTCAAGAAGGATGCCGGAATCATCAATATTAGGAGAATCTACACCATACATTACAGAGTACTTTCCATCACCAAACCCTAAAGCGATACCAGCATAAACAGAACCACCGCTCTCATCATAAAAATTCCCCTCAATAGCTGCACCAACAAAACCGACATTGCCCGATAGTTCCGCCCCAATGATTGCTATATCCACCGATATGCTGTTTATAGTATTTGGATCAGCAAAGTGGAATTCGTTATTCAACTCTCCACCACTGTATGTGGAGCCAGCCACATATGATTTGAAGATGCCATCTTTTACCACCCGAAACTGATCCAACCCCACCCTATTATCTTTACCAGCCACCCACTTACTACCATCAATCTTGCTCTCTGAAAAAGTATCGTATGGAGTAACTGCCTGTACCGTCCCCGTTAAACAGCAAAAACAAAAAACAACACCTGCAAATTTGATAAAGTTAACCATAATTTCCTCCAGTTAGAACCAAAAACAAATAATACTACTCACACCCCTCCCCTGCCCAAAATACAAATTTCCCAATAATTAGAACACATCGAAAATGATTATAAAAGGAATATCGTCGCCCCTTTATTCGAGTATGTACGACCTCAAAAGTGTTTTTCCTTACCTTAGAGCCTCTTTGCTATTCTCTTTCATCTCCTGGTCAGTAAAAATTCTTTTTTGCATTCAGCCCCAATGCCTGATCAGATTCTCCCTGGCAATAGCTGCCATTCTGGCCGCTGGTAGCTTGCTCATGCCCTTTGTGGTTGCGTTGTCCTTGCGGTCTTATCGCCTATTCCTGAGTCTGGTCCTATCTATTAAGTAGTCAGTCATCGCATTGTTCACATCAATATAAGACTGATCAAGACGCTGCATGTCATCCTCCCTGACTACTGCTGCGAAGCATCTCTTGGCAGCAGGGATGTCTCGGATTACCTTTTTCCTGTCACGATATGAAGTGGCCCTTTCACATCCTTTCCTGATCTCTCTGGAATATGGGCTGTTGCCGTAATAGGTTGCAGCATTTACTGATGTTGCCGTTACGATAAGTGCGAGTGCGATTAATAAAGTTTTCATTAGTGTTGTCCCTGTATTAGTTTTCGCCTTATTGCGATTATTACAACATAGCAAACAACAGGACTGGTAGCTTGGCACTTCCCGACATTTTTTTGGCAGTTTACGACAAGGAAAGCTCAACAAGAGGAGTTGTCTCTACTTGACATCTGCTAAGTGAAGACAGAGTACTGCATTATCGAAGGATCCCCCCTGCAACAGCCGATCGTTTTTATAAATCTCTGGCTCTGAGCTGTCCCTACTGACTATCGTGAAAATTTATCACTAACCGGGAATCACACTTGTTGTTGAGTCCCCTACTCCTCTTCCCCAGCACCATATCAACATAATAAACCTGTAAGGCTAAAGGCGTGCTGCTTAACCATGGCTTTATTGAAACTGCCCATTTCCTCTAATGAATATGGGAACACTTGTTTCGTTTTACGATATACAATATACTCTATTACAGAATCTCTACTGTCTCTGGTAATTCTTAGCAAACAATGTGAAACGAAGAGGTCTTATGAACATGCGTATTCCCGTCTCTATCGGTTTAACCGTACTATTCAGCCTGCTTATTTCGAGCCTCAATCCTGTCTGGGCAGCATTCAACCCCGGTACTGCACAGAGACTTCTTGGCGCTGACAGTGTTGCCTACGATCACTTCGGAATCTCAGTTTCTGTGGCTGGGGATATCGCAGTAATTGGTGCTTATGGAGATGGCGACAGGGGGCGCTATACCGGCGCAGCCTATGTTTTTATCCGGGTCGGCTTGAAATGGGAACAACAGGCAAAACTCATTGCAACTGATGGGGTTGCCGGTGATCATTTTGGCAGATCGGTTGCTGTGGATGGGGAAACGATCGTTATTGGTGCCACTGGCTTCAACGACCGCAATGCCGTCTATGTCTTTGTTCGCTCTGGCACTCTCTGGAACCTGCAGGCAAAATTGATGGCCGCTGATGCCCCGACTTACAGCTCTTTTAGCTGCTCCGTATCATTACACGCCGACACCGTCCTGGTCGGCGACCAGGACAGGGAAGCAGCATATATCTTCACTCGATCTGGCACTGTGTGGAGTCAGCAGGCAAAAATCACTGCATTTGACGACACCCTCTACAGCTCCTTTGGCTGCTCCGTTTCCTTAAATAATGATACCGCTCTTATTGGTGCGAGTCAAGCAAGCGACAATGAAGGGCAATCATCCGGAGCAGCGTATATCTTCACTCGATCTGGAACGACCTGGAGCCAACAGGCAAAACTCACAGGAATGGAAGATCCACACACCATCTATGCAAACTTCGGCCTCTCCGTATCCCTTTATGGTGACACGGCTCTTGTTGGATCTCCCAATGACGGCAGCTCAATAGACAGCAGCTACAGGGCCGGGTCGGCCTATATTTTCACGCGATCCGGCACCATCTGGAGCATGCAGGCAAAACTCCTCGCCGAAGACAGAGAAGACAACGACTCCTTTGGCTACCCTGTCGCCATAAATTGTGATAGTGCCCTGATCGGGGCCATGGGAGATGATGATAGAGGATCAGAGTCAGGCGCTGCCTACCTGTTCACTCACGACGGATCGGCCTGGAGTCAGCAAAAAAAGATTAGCGACAGTGTCAGCTACGGTAGCTTTGCTCAATCACTGTCCCTGGACAGTGAGACAGCCCTAATCGGTGCCTATTTTGATATTGACAGCACAGGTGCTGCCTATATTTACAGGAACGGCACTGCTGCCCCATGGCGTATGCTTCTTCTAAAAAAGAAAATGGAAATAGACCGGTAACAGGATCTATCGTTTTGCATGATCTTTATTGGCTGAAAGTGACATCAGTATGAGTGAAAGCCTGACTAAACCCCTTGTTCCTGCCAGGCAGATGAGTGTTCGGATTTTTCTCTGCTGCCTCCTGTTTCTCTCCTTTTTTTCCTATCCCCTGGCTATATTCCCGCCTTCTCTGCAAATCGGCCAGACCGTTTTTTTCAATCTCGCACATACCATCAGTTTTCCAGCCACCGCCATCCTCGGCCTGCTGGCTCTCCCCCTGATGATCTTCTTTCCCTGGCGCTTCAAGCCGATACTCATGGCAGCGATCATTCTATTCGCCTTTATGCTGCTTATGCATATACCGAAGAAGATGGAATATTTTGACTCGTTTCTTCTGCTTATCGGCTATGTGACCATTCCCATTGCCGCTGCCATCCTCCTGAAATCCGGACAGCTGACTTTAACAAAAATCGCAGCATGGGCCAGTTGCTTGTGGTTTGTGCAGATCATACTCGCCTGCATAGCCCTCTATCGCCAGAGCGAGCCGGTAGGTACCCCCGGCAACATTAACTGGATGGCCGGGCTCTTGTTGATGCTCAGTCCCTGGGTTATCTACTATTTTATGCAGACGGCAAAACGCTGCATAAAGAACCGGCTGACAAGCGTCCTGCTACCACTACTGCTGTTCCTGATTCCCACCATCTTTGTTCTCTACCAGTGTCATAGCAGAGCAGCATGGCTGGCTGCGGCTCTCCTGCCAGTTTTCTTCATCATTATTCGACTGCCCCGCCTTCTCCACAGAACAGTTCTTATCACTACGCTTCTATCCGCCGTGCTTATTGGCCTTACAGCAGCATATATATGGTTTCCAGCACCCCTCCTGCGAGTTGTTGAAAAGGATGTCCGCCTTCCCTTATGGACAGGAACGGGAGTAATGATCGCCAAACATCCGCTGGGGATCGGCACAGGTTTATACCAAAAGGAGTTCACCCCTTTTCGCAAAGTAAGTTCTTACCAGCAGCGCCTATACGCCGCTGACATGACAGTCCACCCCCATAATGAACTGCTGAATATTGGGGCTCAACTTGGCATTCCTGCTCTTCTGGCGTTTATTATTATGATTTCCCAGATCTGGCGTTCTCCTCACCGGGACCCGCTGCAGGCCTGCGCCCGAATCAGTGCTTACTTCGTCATTTTTTTATCCATGTTTGATATGCTTCTGGTGCAGGTTCCCACCAGTTTTCTTGGTTTCTTCGTTCTGGGTCTTAACTGGCCTGTCCATGGTAATGCCCTCCCGGACACGCTCAAAGAGACAGCCCCGTGGATCCCCGGAACAATTGTAACCTGCCTATGTACCGTCGCTGCCCTGGTTGTTGCTTATATACAGATCAGCCATAACTCCTATCTCCGCCTGGGAATGATCAAAGAGGAGGTGGCCAACAGTTACAATGCTCCGGACCGTCTGGACGAGAAGCTGGCATTGATAAAAAAGGCGATCGGGTTCTATGAGAAATCTCTTTCCCCTTTCAACACCATCATCCCATCGTATAAAATCGGCCGACTCTCAATGAGGCTGCCGCAGCACACCGAGCAGGCAGAAGCATATCTCAAACGGGTGGCTGCCCTTGACCCTGATTTTTCCCACCTGAATCTTCTTTTTGGCCAACTGAGCCTGCAGCAGCAGGATCTGGCATCAGCCGAGCATTTTTTTTCCCGTGAATGTGCGTTCTATCCAAGAAGCGAAATGGCATGGCAAAATATGTATACCTTTGTCACTGGCATGGGCCAATACCAGCACACCATCAGTATTGACAGGCACCTGAGGGATATCTATCGCGAACGGGCAAGGCAAAACTTCGGTGAAAGCGGACTGGTGGAATAGGGGATATCCTTTGCAGATTCCCTGAATCAAATGAACCCTGCAGAGAGCATCGAGCTAGCAAATCAATTGCTTGACCGCATCAGCAATAATTTTACCGACCCTCTGTTCCTTGAGCTTTCCATGGGGATGACCTGGCCCAGTTCCCTTTTTACTCACGGCTTCAATGGACTGGACATGGCTACATGGCGTCTGCGCAGCAGTCTCGTTCAAACCATGGAAGAAGAGATAGGGTCATTGCCTGTATCCCTGAATGCCCTCGTTTTGTGGTACAAACGAACGATACAGATCCATAAAGATGCAGTATTGACAGCGCCGGAAACAGTGTGGAGGCAAAAAGCCGGCAATCCCCTATCAGTATATATGCTTTTTACCATGCTCTCTGAAATGAATCAGACCCCTTCCATCATCTGTCTGGATAATGATGGGGAGCCGGAACACGCCTATCTCTTTGCAAAAGAATCAGCAGGGAACAACAATGCTATTTTCAGGGTGAATCTTCTCACATCTTCCTGCACTGCTGTTTCTCCTGCGGATTTTAAAAGGGATTTCCACTGGACAGTCGGGCAAACCCTTGTCTATTACCCCCTGATCGACTTTTTTCTCCGTAACCAGATCCTGGCAACGGTTGCTGACGAAACATTCCCCCATCACCCTCAGCATCCACCAAGTGTAAGACTTCTCCAACTCTTTGCCTTAACGACTACCCCAGCGCCGCCACTATCGATGGCAAAACAATACTGCTTTAGTGAACACATCAGGCGCTATAACAGGGCTATCAAACAACTGGAT
>JAOZKX010000392.1 GCA_029935135.1 Desulfocapsa sp. | reverse complement strand
TAAAAGAATTTCAGGGAGATTTATCATGACGAAGTGCAAATACCTACTCTACCTGCTGACAGCAGTTCTCATCATGGGATGCGGCCAGACCGTTGTGGAGACCCTCCATGTACCTGATAATCCTGGCCAAGATGCTCCGGGTAATGGGTTAACAATGGTCGTTCTTCCTTTTGCTGACTACACTTATGCTGATTCTATTGCAGGAGCATACAGACGAAATCTTTCTGTTTCAGAAGCTCTTACAGATAGGATAGTTGCTAATGGCTTTAATATTGCCATTCAGGAAGATGTATTTGGATACCTGATCGATGAGGAGATCATTTCCATTCTTCCTTATGATGAAAACTCTACAGCCAGCCTTTCTGATGAACTAAATAATGATTGGTCCCAGGTAATGAAGGACTATTTACAGGGTTACATACAGCAGCAGAAGGCCAACTCCGGGAATACTGTTTCCCAAAGCCCGGGTACTCATGCGCTCAACCAAAACGCTGTAGCTAAGCTTGGACGAAATTTTAATGCCGATTATATTGTTCGTGGTAGAATTCTTGAATTTAAGACTCGTGAAGAAACTTCATGGAATATTATGAAAAAAGGTCTCCTTCCATTTTCGTTTGGCCTCAGTAGTCAAACTCTCAATGGATTTGCCAGAAGTGACACATATGACTCCTATGGACATATGTTATTACCTGGAACTATTGGAGCGATTATTGGTTACAATGGATCAACGAGCGGACTTGATGGTATCGGGAATGCCATGCTTTGGGGTGCAGTGGGTGCTGGCCTTGGTGAAATGGCCAAAAATGGTGGGCAAATTGATCAAGCAGTTGTTCAGCTTCGTGTCTGGGTACAAGAGGCTGCTACCGGAAACCTTGTCTGGACCAACCGGGTTGAAGTTAAGGTTTCTCCTGAATCAATTTATAGTGACCGTCAATACGATTCGCTCTTTGACACCGCCATCCATAAGGCTGTGAATACACTTATTGATAATTTTGTTGCCACTGGTCTGTAATAAACAATATCAAAATAGTACTACTAAAAAAGGGTCTGGGAGCAAATTGCTTTCAGACCCTTTTTTGTTATTCTTTCAACAGCAGACTAATTGGCCTCATGAGCCTCATTCTTTGAATTCTGATACAGTGCCATAAAGTTAATCGGTTCCATTAAAAAAGGAATAAAACCACCATCTACTGACATTTGGCTAACAATTTGCCTGGTAAATGGAAAGAGAAGTGTTGGACAATCAACTCCAAGAACCATCTCCTGATGCTCTGCTGGAATATTCTTCATCAAAAACGCTGCGGCATGTTCTATTTCCATGATAAACATGGTCTTATCATTAGAGTTTTTATCAACAATTTTTGCTGTGATCTGTAAACCGACCTCATAGTGATCATCATCCAGCTTGGTATTGTTCAATTTCAGATTTACTTCAACCTTAGGCTCCTGATTTGGTGCCTGGAAAACTGCTGGTGCATTGGGATTTTCAAATGAAAAATCCTTAATATACATTTTCTGCATCCGAAATACCGGGCTATCTTCAGCTGGACCATCATTCACTTGTTCTTCTGCCATTCTTGCTCACCTCTATACTCTTAAAGTTGAATACAACGGCGAGCCTGTTCTTACAGGAAAGGTCACCTTGTATCTTTAATTACACAAATATCAACAGTATCATATTATACATGATGGTTATACAAATCAAGCAAGCTACTGAAATATTTTCCCCAAACCTTCACCCCCAGACATAACTCATGCTCATATTGAGAAATACCTTTGACGCAAGTTACACATCGACGATTATAGATTCTAATAACCGTAACGAATAAAATCCATTCTCGATTAAATGTTTCCCCCCATTTAATACTCTGGTTCGTAGCTAACTGTAAAATGTTCTTCCGGTGTATTGCGGAGACTTAAAAACTGCTTTCCCTTCCTGGTAAATTGACAGCCCGGACTTAAACAAAGCTCAAAACCAAACTTCTTATAAAACTGTTCATCCCCAAGAACATATAAGGTGCTAGCCTGTATTTCCTTTTGCCGTAAAGCAAAAGACAATAACTCACTGCCAATACCACGCCCCTGGAAATCAGGCCTCACAATAAAATATGCCAGATGTAACCCACAGACCTCATTGCCATTATAAGCATTGGAAAATGCAATATATGCAATTTTTTTATTAGTATGTATACAAGCCCACTCATGCAGACTTCTATTATTCCGATGCAATTTCTGGAGAACATTCAATTCAATGTTACTACCTGGAAATCCCTTTCGAAATAATCCATAAACCTTATTACGATCTTCAGGAATAATCCTACGAATCTTCATCATTTACCTCTCAATTATGCTCTGCTCTGTACAAAATATCTGTGATTTTAGGATTTTTTGTAGTTATTCACTTTTTTTCTACTATCTAACGATATTGTCAGAGGATTTTGACATCTGTCATAAAAGAAACTGGATACACTAAAAACAGAAGTAATTTCCCTAAACAAATTCTTTCACAATAAAGGTAAAAATGGGTATATTGTGATGAAATTTATATTAGGAAAACGGGTGATGTTTATCTACTTTTGCAAGAGTTATAAATTTAACAGCTAACAAATGATAATGCCATACCTGTTACTAACACTAAGCGCCCTCTTCTGGTCTGGCAACTTTGTTTTAAGCCGTGGAATGCATGCTGATATCCCACCTCTCAGCCTCTCATTCTGGCGCTGGACAGTTGCCTTTCTGATCATCG
>JAOZKX010000391.1 GCA_029935135.1 Desulfocapsa sp. | reverse complement strand
TGATGCCCCCTGCATAACAGGGATTTCTTCCTTTATGTTATCAACATACAGATATTCAATGGGGGCATCTTCACTGAGTATCAGTGCCATTTCATTGCTGCTGATTCCGTCATATTCTCCGTCATTATAACCATTCACATTAACAATGGCAGTATAGGTTTTGGTCAAATCAAACTGTGTTCCCATGTTGATAATTGCCGGGGCAAGTGTAAGAGGATCTATCGGGAAGACCGCAAAAGGAACACTATCCTCATAAATGGTTAAATTGATTATTTCAGGTTCATAATCGATAGGATCCATCTGAAAAGGAACTTCAATGTCGCAGCGATTCACCCCGTTCTCATCCACCGGTACAGGCATGGACGCTTCAAGGATAATGGTAAAGGGCCGGATACTTCTATTAAGTGCGATCGTGTTAGAAATATTCTCTGTTGAGGTACAGTAACATTCTGACCCGCTCTGGTATGCCCTGATCCGATTCTCACTAGTGAAGTCTACATTCAAATTTATATAAGCAATATCATCGGAGACCTGTAACTGACTGGAATAAATGTGACCATAAGTGGTATTTGTGCCTGTAAGCTCAGAGCCATTGATTGTAAATACAATATTGGTCAGGGATGATCCTGTAAAATATTCCGTTTTCCCAATTATGTCTTCGCATGCACCACATTGGGAAAAAGATTCGTCTTTCTCTTTTAGCTCATAGAGCCAAAAATACAGGTCAACAGTATCACCGAGTTTATGCGTGCCGGGGCCATAGGCCCAAAGCCACGCTACGGATTCCGGGGGATCATCTCCATCACAATTCCCGAGATTCTGTGTTCTTGTGACGGTTTTCACGAAATGCTGGGCGTGCAAACCCGATGCCGTAATATCCACTTCATATCGAGCGTTAGGAGTTGCCCCAGAATAGGTGCTAAACAACACAGGAAGGTGATTCGACATCAGGGTAAGAGGCTGTCCTGTGTATTGCATATATTGTTCATATGCATGGGGTGGAGGCTGACCCATTTCTTCTATAGGAACAACCAGTGCCGGCCGGTTATCACTGTTGGGATAAGAACAGCCATCGCTCAAAGGAACAACAGCGCCTGCAGAGATGTTCAGAGCTATGTTGGATACAGGATTTTGGTATTGATCCAAGACAGATACAAACACTTCTCCTGCAAAACTAATAACCAACCAAGTATAAACACTGGCATCAAAGATCTCTTTATGAATCTTGATTTCAGCAGGAATATCTGGAAAACCATAGGCATAAAAAATTGTTTTATATGATGGGTCTTTGGAGGGATAACACTGGATACTATTGAGTCCTACCTGTTGGGTATTTTGTTCGGATTCAAGCCAGCCAACCGGGTTAGTTGCGGTACTGGTTCCAAGTATCACCCCAGCAGTGGCTTGCCCGTTACTGTCCGTTGTAAGTGTGAGACTGGTAGAATCATTGGTAAACTTTCCACCACCTTTTGATACTTGAAAGGTAACTTGGATACCAGGGAGCGGTTGATCATTTTCATCCACAACCATAAGCTCCAGAGCATTCGGCAACTCTTGCCCAACTGTTCCCTGCTGAAAATCCGTGCTCTCTGTCTTGATGATTCGTAAGGATTGTTGGGCGGATGAGGAAAATCTTGCGTTTACATCTGTGGCAGCGTATACGGCCATGGTGTCGACAGCAAATGTTTCGGCATGGATACCGGTAAGCTGTTTGTCGAGCTGGTTATAAGTGATTACCCGCTTTTCTCCATGATCATCCATCATTATCATGAATCGGTTGCCTGATGTTAAAATGTCTATTGGCATTTCGAGAACTAGCTGGGTGTCGGTGATGCTGCCAGCTTCTTCAGCCAAACAGAATATTGCTGAACTAATGGAAAAAGCAAAGAAGGTTAAAGTGGTGAACAATAGGTGGAGAAATTCATTTTTATGCATTAGTGATACTTTGGGTAAGAGATGTGCTTTGTGTCAGGCAGTAAAATATCGACATATTAAAATTTTCTTCAGCAAACAAGCATCCGGTTACAAACATAAATTTAAAAGTCAATGGATATCCTGAGTGCTGAGTAACGGAAAAATGATGGGTCCAAGAAAAACTGATGGGTGATCATCTGGGTCACTGGGATTATTACCACGATTAATCTCAAATCCGTCACCATATCCGTCGCCGTCAGAGTCGCGGTCCAGCAGATTAACCAGCCTGTCATTATCAAAATCACTGATCCAGTCTGCCCCCCAATAATTTACCTCGACTCCATCACTTAAACCATCCCCATCAGTATCAGCCAGATATGGGTTAGTACCGTAATAGCTGATTTCTTCACTGTTGCTCAGTCCGTCATTATCGGAATCGAGAGGAGAAACCATCATACTTTTTCGATTTCCAGCAAGATCAAAGCTATAACCAAATACGGGACCAGTTGCGGTTTGGGCCTGTTGCAAATATCCAAGGTTATTGTAACTATAATAAATAGTCTTTGAAGAAACGCTTACTGGGAGAAATATTGCAAAGAAACAACTTATAACTATGGCACAATGTATCAATGAGTAATGGCCTCTTTCTTTTATCATTTTACCCAATTTTTTTATGGTTGGCGCGATGGGGAAGGAGTGAAACAATGTTAGGCGATGATTACATAATTGTCGTTTGATGTCAACATTGAATTTGACAAAGGCTCAAATCAACAATTCTATATGGTTCTTTAAACGAATCTGTGGGTGAAACGAGTCAAATAGCATGGATGAAATTG
>JAOZKX010000390.1 GCA_029935135.1 Desulfocapsa sp. | reverse complement strand
GGCCGATAATCTTCTCCAGGAATTCTCTCTACAGGGCAGGATTGCAAAAATTGAGGCCAACAATGCCGTCACGATGAACATCGGTGGGCAGAGTGGAGTACAAAAAGGGATGCGTTTCAGCCTTCTTGACGACAATGAATCAGTTGTAACTGAAGGGATCGTTGAAAACACAGCACCCAATAGCAGCAAACTCCACCTGAATGATGAGGTTCCCCTGCAGGAGGGGATGCGCTTGCTGGAAATTGAAGAACCTGCTCAACACCAAGAGCAGTAGTTACCATAAGTCACTGCCCATCCATGTAGTCATTATGGTTGGGCAGGCCGAACATGATAGGCGGGGATAACGCCATAGTTCTTCGGCAGAGAGACGGATCCGGCATAATCAAAATGAATGCCCTCTACATTCGTGACACGGCACAGGGCAACAAAAGTATCGCTGGCATAAATATGACCCGGAGGAGTGATGGGCTCCATTCGGGCAGCACGGATCACATAATTACCACAGAATCCCCGTTGTTTTTCCACCGGGTCAGAAAAGGTATAGCATGGGCCGGCATCCAGGGAGATCCGAATGGTGAGATCGTCTGGCAGTCCATGTTCTTCCCACTTTTCATAGGCAACCATTACCTGCAGATCAATGGCAAAATGAACTGCCGTGGTCAAATTTTTAAAAACAATAAACAGGCCATCACCTATGGTTTGCTTTGACAGGAGATTGCTTCCATATTTATCGGTAATACGAGCAACCTTGGCAAGAAATACAGTGGCAAAGTTAACCAGTTCCCTTTCCGTCAACTTTGAATAGCCTTTGACATCAGCAAAAAGCATGGGCAGAAAAAGAGAGTGATTCACCCCCTCCAGGGAAATCGTATGGCTGAGAGTGCCATTTTCTCTATCCACCTCCCCTGACTCAACAAGTGCTTCCAGTGCCGAATGCTTGGAAAGATCAAGTAATCGGGTCTCCATCTGCTCCACGCGTGCCATGGCCGTTCCCTGAATATACAGGAGACAGAACTTCAGACTGTGGGCAAATTTTCCTTCATGATACTGATCAAGGGCCCTGATCGTTGCCGCCTGCTCACAGAGTTCCATAAAGCGTTCCTCCAACTCACTGTCGCCTGCGGCAAAGCAATGCTCTATGATATTCTTTTTATCCACAGGCAAGACTATATTAATCTCCCCTCCCTGCCGGAGAACCTCTTCCAGAAAAACAATCTCCGCATGGCTGATACCAGAAGAATAGGCTATCCTGCCTCTATTCGTCTCCAGCTGCTCCTGAAAAAAGGCTCGTAACAATGTTTCATCGGCCAACGGCTCCGACTCCAGGCTTGAAAAGATGCAGACAGCAGGAAGTTGAAAACAGTCATCAAGCAGAGTCTCGACCTGGCCCGCTTTGCGCAGAATCAGCTTCACCTGTTTCAGCATACTGCCAAGACTCCTGAAATCTCCCGCTGTTTTTTCTGCTGCCCGGGTGTAATAGTCAGTAGCCAGCTCAAAGTCTCCTGCCAGCAGGGCCACCTCACCAAGGGTCGCATCAAGCCAGAAAGGAATTTCACAATTATCTGCAGAGAGACGCTTTACCTCCCTCTGACAGATACGCTCCACCTCAATGGCAATATGCTCCGCCCGCTGCCTGTCATCTCCAAGAAAGGCAAGGGTTGCAGCATTTATCCCGTTGTAATAACTTGCATCGTCATCATTGTTCCCCTTGGCCTCCTGAAAGGCTCGATGATAAATAGCAAAGGCAGCTTTGTTTTTATCCCTGCGGACTTTTCCGGTATTTTGCAGAGACATATCTTTATAGGTACGCCCCAGCAGCCCCTTGGTCTCCGCATCGTTTACCCCCAGATCGATAAGCTTACTGAGCAAAATTCCAGCATCCACAGCAGCTCCACTTTGAGCCAATGCCAATGCCTGTTTTTGACAAAGATTTATATATATATCGCGTTCTTCCTTTTTAAGTTGCTCAAGGGAGGCAAAGTCATCAAAGTTCCCTAACCCTTTGCTGAACACATCAAAGGCAAAAAGGGGCTCACCGGTTTTCAGGATCTGCTCTCCCAGGAGAAGGTATAACTCAGGGTTTTGATCCCAGAGAAGCACATCCTTCTGCCACCAGACATTTCTGTAATGGGCAAGGGTGACACAGGAACCGCTGGTCAGATGTTTTTTGATATGATCAAGGTCCCCTGCCGGATCTTCAACCTCTTGCTTCGCCGGGTCACAAATCTCATAGCCAAACTGCAAAATAGTCTTCAGGACTTCCATGCTGATGCGGCGATCATACTCCTTTTCATTTTCCGGCAAATCATCATATGGTACCAGGCAAGGCGTTTCCTTCCGTTCTTCATTTCGGGCCGGCCCCAGTGTCCATCCTTCTGCAATCCTCTCAGCGGCCCAGACAGCATGAGTGTTTTTGGCCAGCTCCTCCTGCAGATTAAGAAGAGAGGGGTTTACTGTGATATTGCTTGTATCGATGGGAGGGGGGATCTGTTTTTTCATCATCTGCCTGACACCTGGATTTCTTATTGTTTTGTTCCTCTATTCTCTGCCGACAAGCACAGATATAAGGAAACAGTTTTTTGTGGTCTGCTGAAAAATGTGATAGAATTAGAACTACACTTTATTTATTTTCCTATTCTTCCATATTTTTATCTGATCAACAAGGATATTTCCTTTTATGATTGAAGTATATGGTAAGGGTTTGTAGGAAAATAACATGGCTGACATCGGAGTCTCGTTCCTCGCTTACCT
>JAOZKX010000389.1 GCA_029935135.1 Desulfocapsa sp. | reverse complement strand
TCACAGTGTTATTTCGGATTTCCATCGGATGTTTTCTATACGATTTCCTTACGCTGTCTATTATTCTATTGTAGAAGAAATTGTCTATGTAGCTGCTGTTTTACCTGTTCGAAGAGATCCTGCTTGGTTGGAAAAGGAAATAGGTAAACGATATTAGCACTACATGGTGCGTTGGTGATTGTCAGTAAATTTCTTTACCTTCTTCAATCACCAGGGAAATCCTGAATTGCCTTTTTGAGAGTGTTATCTCCAAGGTGCGAATATCTTTCGTATCTTTTCCCTTCTCATTCCTTTTCCGAAGTAAAAGCGATATTCAGTGGTAAAAAAAATCTGCTGGGTCGCTATCTGTCCCACCTGCTGTGCTATATTCATATTATCTATTTGAGATACCCAGATGAAAGGATATAGTGCTCCTTCAAACAACTTGACATTCGTGACATGTCGTGATATAAAATAAGACATGGCTAATATGACGATATATACACTTGAGGAACTGGGGGAGTTGACGGATTTGTCTCCACGGACGATTCGCAGCTACATTCAGAAAGGATTGCTGCCAGGTGCAGAGACCCGTGGTCGTAACGCATCCTACACAGATGCACACCTGGACAGGCTGCGATGTATGCAGGTGATTCGGGATAAAAGCGGACTGCCGCTTGATGAACTGCGAATGGTTATGCAGTCACTTTCAGAAGAACAAATTCACTTGATAGGAACGAAGCAGGAGGAGGTTGTGGCCTTACCTATTGGGCAGTTAGAACCGACAAGCATGAATCAGAGACCGCGTCCGAAAAACCGGTCAATGGCCTCTGCAGATTTTTCCGTAAGCAGGGAACCGAAGAGAGAATACAGTCCGCAGAAAAGCTCCAGTGCTTTGGACTATATTCGTCAGATTCGGACAAAAACACAATCAAATGAATCACGCTTTGCTGAATTAATCAGGACTTTGGAGGGGCTTACTGATGGGCAGCGAATTTATCGGAAATCAAAAAATGAATACTGGGCCACTGTAAAAGTTACTGAAGATATGGAGATCAGAGTACGAGGGCTTGATGAGAAAGACATTGGGCAGCTTGAGCGTCTGGCTGATCTTTTGCGACATTTATTAATGAAAGGGGTGTGAGCATGGAAAAAAATATAGCTATTGCAGTAAATGCTGATCGTGAACTCGCTTGGTATCGCGGCAATTCTGTCCGTTATCTTGTCCTTGATGTTAGCGGCAGGGAGATGGAAAAGTCCGCTTCTGAAAAGAAAGATCCTTTGAACCTTGCTCTGGTGATTGACAGGTCCGGCTCTATGCATGGCAGACCAATACGGGCTGCAAAGAGGGCTGCTGCCGGTGTCGTTGAGATGCTTGGAAAAGATGATCTGCTTACCGTAGTTTGTTTTGATAACGAGGTTAATACAATCGTTAAATCTCTTGTTATGGACAGTGCCGGTCGGGCAGAGGCTCAGATGGCGATTACAGAAATAGATTCCGGCGGGATGACCAATCTGGAAGCCGGCTGGCTGCGTGGTGCCGAACATCTTGCCGAAAATATGGAAGGTAACGGCATGTTTCGGAATCATATTGTTCTTTTGTCTGACGGTATGGCTAATGAGGGGGAAACAGATCCGGAAGTACTCGGCGGATATGCCAATGGACTCCAGGCTCGCGGAATAGTTTCTACAACCGTGGGCATCGGTGACGGATATTCACCGGAAATCCTTCAGGCCATAGCCGAAAATGGCGGCGGGCGTATGCATGATGCCGAACATCCCGAGGAGATTGTGGAGGTTGTCACGGCCGAACTTGGTGAGCTTTCACAGGTGGTTGCGGATAATCTGAGACTTGATATTCAGATGCCTGAAGGGGCGAAATGTAAATGGCTTTCCTCAAGATCGTTAAACAGAGAGGAGGGAAATAAGTATTCCTGTCTCCTTGGTTCACTGGTCTCTAAAGGAAAACGACAAGTTGTCCTCCAGGTTACTCTTCCTGCCGGTGGAAAAGGTGAAAAATTAGAATTTCATTGTACTGCCTCCTGGTCATCTGAAGGGGAAACAGACAGTTGTAAGGCTGTTGCCGATATTAAACTGGTCAAAGGAAAAGAGAACAATGCCCAAAGGCGTAATAACCCCTGCAGTTTAATTGTCGCTGCTGTCTGGCAGTCACAGTTGATCAGAAAGATCACCAGGATAAATGTGAGACGCAGTTATGACAGATTGGGGGAGATTCAGAACGGTGAATTTCGCTATTTTGAAAGATATTGTCGTGATCTTACGGGCGGCAGGCAGATGATTGACGGCATTGAGCATCTTCTGCGTCGTGCCCGTCGTCCCATGCGAGAGCGTTCAAGAAAGGAAATGACTCTTGCTGCATATAAGGTGCAGAGTCATGAGAGGGATTACAGAAGGAAAAAACGGGGGAGTTGGGATTCCTTTATTGAAGATTGATGGTTTGTAAAGTTCCTGAATAAAAAACAGCACACCGTTCTTATTGTCTAACCAGAGGGAGTAAGAACGGTATGTGAAAGGTAATATGGGCGATGGGTATGCTGGCATATACTGTTGTAAAAAGGTGTTGCAGGGAGGTTGCTCGTAAAGCTGCAGGGAAGGTGTCAGCTCTCCTTGCCAGTGCAGCCGGGCCATATATCGGCGGGTTGGCTCTACCATTAATCATCGGTGTTATGGGGCCTCTGGTCTTTGGCTTTATCTATACTGCCTCTCTGTATCTCATTGCGCTCTTTCCTCTCTTTGTGCTTGCAAAGGTTTGTGCTGACCGGGTA
>JAOZKX010000057.1 GCA_029935135.1 Desulfocapsa sp. | reverse complement strand
CCTGCTGGAACCAATCGAATACCGTCAAGTTGGTGCCGGTGAAGTTGGCCTGCCAATTATCAACATTCGTGAGATGAGTACCACTGTAAGAGTGAAGGATGGTGAAATGCTGGTGATTGGAGGTCTCATTGCCAGTGTCGACTCAGACGAGAGTACGAATGTCCCAGGCCTTGGCTCCATCCCAATTCTTAAGTACTTTTTCGGCTATGAGGAAAAGACTGCTTCTAAACGCGAGCTCATCATTTTGCTGAAACCACGGATCTTGTAATAAATCCCCACCGGGAAAAGACGACAGACATTTACTAACAACTTATACAAAAAAGAACTAAAAAGAATTTCAGGGAGAAAATCATGACGAAGTTGAAATACGCACTCTATCTGCTGTCAGCAGTTCTCATCATGGGATGTGGGCAGACTGTTGTGGAGACCCTGCATGTACCTGCTAATCCAAACCCTAATGCTGCCGGTAAGGGGCAAACTGTGGTCATACTCCCTTTTGCTGATTACACTTATGCAGACTCACTTGCAGGTGCCTATCGGCGGAACCTTGCTGTATCTGAGGCCATCACTGATCGTCTTGTGACAAATGGTTTTGGTATGGTTGTTCAGGAAGATGTCTTTGGTTATCTGGTCAAGGAAGAAATCATTGATATCGTCCCTTATGATGAAAACAATACCCTCAGTTTGTCTGACGAACTCAGTGATGAGTGGTCAGATGTTATGAAAAACAAACTCAAGGGATATATCCAAAGCCAGAAAATGCAATCCGGTCAAACTGTTTCCGGAAGTCCAGGAACTCACGCCCTTGACCAGAACGCAGTTTCAAAAATGGGTCGTAAATTCAATGCCGATTATATCGTTCGCGGTCGTATCCTTGAGTATAAAACCAGAGAAGAGCATACCTGGTCACCAATGAAAAAAGGTATCCTTCCATTTACTCTTGGTCTGAGCAGCCAGACACTCAATGGCTTTGCCCGATCAGATACCTACGACGAATGGGGACATATGCTCCTTCCTGCCACAATTGGCGGAATTGTCGGATACAACTCAAGTACCCTGGGATTCGACAACAATATCGGTGGTGGCATTGTATGGGCTTCTGTTGGTGCGGGACTTGGCCATATGGCCAAAAATGGCGGCCAGATAGACCAGGCAGTCGTACAATTGCGTATGTGGGTGCAGGAAGCTGCCACAGGAAACCTTGTCTGGACCAATCGGGTTGATGTCAAAGTTTCACCGGAATCAATTTATGCAGATCGTCAGTTCGACATGCTTTTTGATGCGGCGATTCATAAAGGTGTAAATACTCTGGTTGATAACTTTGTAGCCACTGGATTATAAGAACAACAGTAAAAAGCTTTACCATCATACAAAAAGGCTCCGAAAGCAGATTGCTTTCGGAGCCTTTTTTTGTTTATTGCAAACTGGCTTATTCAAGCCGCAAATCAATTCTGCTGCTGTGCTGCTTCCTGCTTTGAGTTTTGATACAGGGCCATAAAATTGATCGGTTCCATAAGGAAGGGAATAAAACCACCATCCACAGACATCTGACTGACAATCTGTCTGGTAAATGGAAACAACAAGGTTGGACAATCAACACCAAGTACCATCTCCTGATGTTCTTCGGGAATGTTTTTCATCAAAAATGCTGCCGCATGCTCAATTTCCATAATAAACATGGTCTTATCATTGTTATTCTTATCAACAATCTTAGCCATAATCTGGAGAGCGATTTCCCAATGATCATCATCAAGCTTTCTGTTATTAAGCTTCAGATTGACCTCAACCTTGGGTTCCTGATTTGGAGCTTGAAAAACTGCAGGTGCATTGGGATTTTCAAATGAAAAATCCTTAATATACATCTTTTGCATACGAAAAACAGGACTCTCGTCTGCTGCACCATTACCATTTTGCTCATCTGCCATCTTTTCATTCCTCAATTAAAATTTAATGATTGGTTTGTTCGTTAGTGTAGTAGTATATTTAACTCGAAATATCATCCCACGCAAAGTAATTCACATATAAACATCACCCTTCCTTTAATACTTCACGCAGATAGAATCCCGTGTAAGATTCTTTGATGTGACAAAGCTCTTCAGGAGTCGCTGATGCCAGAATTTTCCCGCCAAGCTCTCCACCTTCGGGACCAACATCAATAATCCAGTCTGCAGTTTTAATCACATCGAGATTGTGTTCTATCACTATTACACTATTGCCCTTCTCAACAAGTCTATCCAGCACCCGGAGTAAATGTTTGATATCTGCTGGATGCAGGCCGGTTGTGGGTTCGTCTAAAATATAGAGGGTACTGCCGCTGGCCCTACCAGATAACTCCTTGGCAAGTTTCACCCGTTGAGCTTCTCCTCCGGATAAGGTAACCGAGGATTGGCCAAGCGTGATATAGGTAAGGCCGACATCAAAAAGTGTCTGCAGTCTGTTTTTTACGGGTGGGATATTTTTGAAGAATTCCAGTGCCTCTTCCACGGTCATGGCCAGAACATCATGGATAGTTTTTCCACGATAGCGAATTTCAAGAGTTTCCTGATTGTATCGCTTGCCCCGGCATGCCTCACACTCCACATAAATATCAGGGAGAAAATGCATGGCGATTTTATTTACACCCTCCCCCTCACAGGATTCACAGCGCCCGCCTTTTACATTAAAACTAAACTGACCAAGTTTATAGCCCCTGGCCCTTGATTCCGGCAATCTGGCAAAAAGTTCCCGTACGGGTGTGAATAGACCGGTATATGTAGCGGGATTTGAACGAGGTGTTCTGCCAATGGGGCTTTGATCAATATCAATAACTTTATCAACTTTATTCAAACCTGACAATCGGCTCTCTTCATGCTGTACACGATCGAGTCTGCGTGCCAAGCCTTCTTTTAAGAGCTTAAATAGAGTCTCAATCACCAGGGAACTCTTTCCCGACCCTGAGACACCAGTCACACATGTCATTACACCAAGTGGAAAAGAAACATCGACATGCTTTAGATTATTAACAACCCCATTTTTTAGATGAAGAAACTTGCCTCGTTTTACCTTTCGTCTTACTGCAGGAAGATGAATTTGTTCCCTTCCTGAAAGATAATTCCCGGTGGGTGATCTTTCACAGGTTAGAAGTCCTTTTACATCACCGGAATAGACAACCTCGCCGCCATGTACGCCGGCACCAGGCCCCATATCCAGCACATGATCGGCCGTGAGGATCGTATCCGTATCATGCTCCACAACAATCACACTGTTTCCAAGATCACGCAGTTCAATCAGGGTATTGATAAGTTTCTGGTTATCACGCTGATGCAGGCCAATACTTGGTTCATCAAGAATATAGAGGACACCCGCCAGACGCGAACCAATCTGGGATGCCAGTCGTATACGCTGTGCCTCACCTCCTGACAGTGTACCCGAACGCCTTTCAAGGGAGAGATAGCCCAAGCCGACATCTTCTAAAAAGGAGAGGCGATCTACAATCTCCTTTAAAATCGGTTCACCTATCTGTCGCTCACGCTCGGTAAATGGTATAAGGGGCAGCCTCTCCAACATCTTATCAATGGACAGACAGGTCAACTCATAGATAGACCACTCACCTGCCTTTACTGCCAGAGCCTCGGGTTTTAAGCGGGCACCATGACAGGCAGGACATGTCTGTTCATTCATATATTGCCCAAGCTCTTCCCTGATCATTGCCGACTGTGTCTCCAGAAACCTTCGACTAAGCTGAGGGATAACTCCCTCAAAAGGCTTTTCGGTGGTCATAATCCGCTGCCCTTTTTGATAACGAAATGCTATCAGTTCACTGCCGGAACCATAGAGAATAATCTTTTGCATCTTCTTCGACAACTTTGCAAAAGGGGTTGTCATTGAAACAGAATAATGCTTGCTCACTGCCTGCAGCATCTGCCCCGAATAACTCTTCCCCATCCGTTTTCCCCATGGGGCAATTGCACCTTTTGCAAGACTTAAAGAGGGATCGGGAACAACCAGTGACGAATCAAAAAACTGCTTTACTCCCAACCCACCACATTCCACACAAGCACCCTGTGGATTATTAAAGGAAAAAAGCTGGGTCGAAAGCCTGGGCATTGAAATATGACATGTATGACAGGCGGCATACTCACTAAACAACTGTTCTTCGCCACTCTCGGGGTAATGGGCAAGGAGAAACCCTTCTGTCAGCTTTACGGCTGTGCTCACAGAATCACTGAGTCGCCGCCTGCCTGCTGCTTTTATCACCACCCTGTCCACTACGACCTCGATGGAATGACGATTGTTTTTATTCAGCTCCTGCACATCATCTGTGTGCACAATATCTCCATCAATGCGAACTCTGACAAATCCTTCCTTGCGTATTCTGGCAAGGAGTTGTTCATGACGCCCTTTTTTTTCTGTAACAAGGGGGGCCAGCAGGATAACCTTGGTCCCCTCAGGCAGGGCAGACAAACTATTCACCATATCTTCTATGGACTGTGATCGTATTTCCTGCCCGCATTGTGGACAACTGGGACGCCCGCAACGGGCAAAGAGGAGACGCAAATGATCATATATTTCAGTCACTGTGCCCACAGTGGAACGGGGATTTTTTGATGTTGTCTTCTGTTCAATGGACACGGCAGGAGATAAACCTTCCAGACCATCCACCTCGGGCTTATTCATCTGCCCCAGGAATTGACGGGCATAGGTGGATAAGGATTCCACATATCGCCTCTGCCCTTCTGCATAAAGGGTATCAAAAGCAAGGGTTGATTTTCCAGATCCGGACAACCCGGTAAAAACCACCAGACTGTTGCGCGGCAGATCAACACTGATATTTTTCAAATTATGCATCCTTGCCCCACGGATGCGTAGTTTTTTTGGTTCCATGCTCTACTCTTTTCGTATTGATCTCTTATGAGATCTGCATATGATCTATCTTTAGACAACGATCCATAACAACCTGCAGACCTGCAGCCTCGGCCAAAGTGGCAGCCTCTTTATTCACAATACCCTGTTGCATCCAGATTACCTTTGCCCGGACAGCAATGGCTGCCTTAACAATTGGAACAATATCGTCACTGCGCCTGAAGATATCTACAATATCAACAGGTTCAGGCAGGGAAGCAAGGTCCGGATAACAGACATGACCCAGGATTTCACTTACACCCGGATTCACCGGATAGACACGAAACCCCGCTTCCATAAGATATTTCCCCACCATATGACTGGGTCTATTCTCTTTTGGAGAAAAACCGACCACGGCAATAGAACGACAGGATGTAATAATGTTTTTGATATCGGGCAGTGAATGAAAGGGCAACATTAGGGATATCCAGTAATAATTAATTTGATGATTTCAAAAAACTCACAAAGGATCAGAAAAAAAATGATTTACCAGAAATAATAGCTATGGTAAATATGGTGAGTTACTCTCGGTAAATAGTAAGAAAACCGAAACAAGTCATTCTGCTCCCGGACGGCCCATTGATTGAATGAACACTTCCCGGCGAAAAGAAAAGTAATCAGGATCGAATAAAAAGCAACCTTTCATCAGCACAGGGATATAGCATGAATTTCCAGGACATTATTTTTAAACTCAACCAATACTGGGCAGAACAGGGCTGCGTAATCCAACAACCCTATGACATTGAAGTCGGTGCAGGTACCTTCCACCCTGCCACCCTGCTCCGTGCCCTGGGCCCAGAACCCTGGAAAGCCGCATATGTGCAACCCTGTCGACGCCCCACTGATGGACGTTACGGAGACAATCCCAACCGCCTGCAGCATTATTACCAATACCAGGTTGTTATCAAACCCTCACTGCTGAATATTCAGGAGCTCTATCTGGAGAGCCTGAGACGCTTTGGGCTGGATCTTCTGGAACATGATATTCGCTTTGTTGAAGATGACTGGGAATCCCCGACACTTGGTGCCTGGGGCCTTGGCTGGGAAGTATGGCTTGACGGTATGGAGATTACTCAATTCACCTACTTCCAGCAGGCCGGCTCCATCGACTGCAACCCGACAACCGTCGAAATCACTTATGGCCTTGAGCGCATTGCCATGTACCTGCAGAAAGTTGACTCTGTTTACGATCTTGCCTGGAATGATTCCATTACATACGGAAACATTTTCCATCAGGCGGAGGTTGAATTTTCCACTTTCAACTTTGAAGAGGCAAATGTGGAGGAGATGATCAACTTTTTCAACACATACGAGACAGAAGCTCTTAAGCTTGTGGAAAAAGGGTTAATTCTCCCCGCCTACGACTACTGCCTGAAATGTTCCCACACTTTCAACCTGCTGGATGCCAGAAAAGCAATCAGTGTGGCGGAGCGGACACGCTATATCGGAAGAATACGAAATATTGCCCGAAAAGTAGCTAGCCAATATGTCACACAACGGGAAGAAATGGGGCATCCTCTTCTAAAGGACAAAGAAATCGCTTAACGGGACACTGCGACACAATACCAATTAAAGGTTTCGGATAAAGTCGCTTAAGTTTGATGCAAGCATCACCTGTCTTAAATTGCCAATTCAAAGGGGGGACAATGGAAGTCGGGATACGCTCCAGGATAGTGCCTGTAATAACACTGACTGTTTTTCTCCTGATTGCAGTTCTTTCCTTTATGTTTTTGAGTAACTCCGGGGTGCAGACACTGGAAACAGATGTACTCTCATGGGCTGATGCAGCAGAAAAATGCAAGAGAAAGTATACATCACTCTACTCACCAGGATCAGTGAAGATACCCAATTGCAAAAAGCGCCTTGAGGATGACGACTATTTTTACTTTTACTGGCGTAAACCGCTGGCCATCTTTATTAAAAATGCTGCCGGTGAGCAAAACCCGTATCCGGGGACCTGCCAGGTCTCAAGAACGACTGGTGATATTGTCCATATGACCCTGAGTAAAAAAGTGCTATCAGGAGAAGAGAAAAAGTGATCCTGAGATAATTAAGGCGACAGAAGAGCATGTATCAGAAAAAATAGCGGGCACGAAGTTCCAATTTATTCGAATTGACCTTCTCCCCATACTCGCTATACCCCCCACCATTTATCAGAGAAAAGCGCAGGCGAATTTCCCAATTTGTAAAGCCGCTGTAAAGTGCTTCTGGAGTGATAGAATAACTCTGATCTTCAAGGTTCAGCAGTGTTATAATACCGGGGGTGAAATAGAGGAGGTCAAACGGCTCTTTCTGACTGAACTTTGTGTAGAGGTAATGGCGACCAGGCTGTGGTCGACCAAAACCCTTTATACTCATCTCCCTTACCCTGTCCAGCAGGACCGAACCATCTGTCTGGTTTGCCACAAAGGCTGTCTCCGCCATTTGATAAAATCTGGCCATCTCCTCTTCACTATAGCCACCGCCGTTATAATAGTATTCAACAATGGATGTGATATCATTTTCGAAGAGATAACGAAGGCCAAGTAAACTGGAGAACGCTGCCTGTTCTTCTATAGCAGTAGAATTATCCTCCAGCAGAACAAGTTTTTTCAGCTTGGGAATAAAGGCAGCCTCGCCATGAATTTCAAAATGAGGGGCCAGATTAGTGGAAAAATCCATCCCGATACGATTGGAACGGCTATTGCCGGTGAGAAACATCAGATCAATATCGATATCTCTGTACAGCAGATAGAGCTTTGCAGCCAGGTTGACATTGTCACGCTCTCCAAAATCCTCATTGACCTCTTCCCATACGGGCAAAACTGCCAGGGTAAGGGCTGCGGTTTTCAGATCTCCCTGATAGGTTTTTATAAAATCACCCTCAAGGGCCACATAGCCTTCCAGGGCCTCTTCAGGATTATTTGGATCTTTGCGACGATTGATAAAACCTGCCGGATTCCAGGCATATCCTTTTCCCCATATGTATGATTTTTTACCAAGAGTAAATATGGCAGCAGGAGCGGGTTTAAGAGAAAGATAGGCCGAATTTATAACAGTCATATCATACCAGCCGATGCTATCCTGCTGAGCGGCGGCCATCAACTGCCAGTGAAGGCTACTTATACCCTGTTCATAGCTGCCATCCAGCTGCATACTGCCATGGAGAAGATCTATGGTGGAACGATCGGAATCGGCAAGGTTCAGATGAGTAAAGACAGAGCCCTGATTAATATCCATATGGGCCCCCTTCATCTCCAGATAGCCTCCCATCTGCAAGGGTTTTTTTTCGATCTCTTCCAGATCAAAAGAGAACTCATCCTCTGCAGCATGCAGTGGAGATGAAGAAAATGCTGTGGCACACAAAAACAGGGCCGCACAGGGAATCGCCCACACTCTCCAGCGGAGACAATTCCTATTTCCGTAACTCATTGACACGGGACAGATAATTCAGGGTAAAAACCTCATCAGCAAATTCTCTTCTCTCCACCTTGGCAAAGAGCATAACGGAACGATATCCCTTATGCAGCGGACTGTCTGTTTCAAGAAGGGAGGGACGAACCATACCGTCACCAAAGTCCTTTATCTTTGAATAGTGCAGGCTCTTGATCAGCATCCCGCTTACCGCATAACAATCGATGGCCGTGGGCAGCATCGTTTTTTTGTCCACCGTCATTTTCAGGTGATCATAGGCAACAGATGAGGATTTCGCCTTCAGATCAAGCTGATAACTGTCACCCTCTTCACTGACGGCTGCAGCATCATACTCAACACTGTAATCCAGACGCAGGATATCAGAGTTATTAAAAATTCCGCCGATAACAGACTGCAGACTGGTTATGCGCAGGGGTTTTCCCACATTGGGTATATAGAGCCACATATTATCTCCAAGGCGGAGAGTGGCCCTCCCCTCTTCACTGGCTGGAGAGATAAAGAGGGCGACCATCTTATCCTCTCCTGTTTTTACGGTATAGAGAACAAATTCCTTCTTTTTCCCGTCGGGTTCAATGTTAATAAGCTTTCGATACATCTCATAGGACTGGGGCTGCATATTGGCATCCACCTGACGCAGGATCTCGTTGCCATCCAGGGCCAGAGCCGTTCCCGTCGTCAGAAAGAATAAAAAGAGTGCAAAGGTAATTCTCTGTAATGAGGTCAACATGATTTTCTCCTGTAAATATAACTCAACACCGGTAATGAACAGTTCGCCGGTATAAGTACCTTCACCAAATTCTTTTCACTCAGTTCAGTACCCCCTTGAGGG
>JAOZKX010000388.1 GCA_029935135.1 Desulfocapsa sp. | reverse complement strand
AGAAATTTGGAAGATGTATTGTTCGCTATAGAATATGTGAAAGCTTAACACTCTCATTCGTGACAGTGCATATTGACTCAGGTGACTGAACTGATGAATATTTTGAAAATTATTTGTGCTTTTTGGCTTGCGGGATTGTCCCTAAACCCTCTCTTTTCCACAGCAGCAACCCTTGATAGTGTATACCCGAGTCTTGCTGAAATGGGAAGTGACCTGAATGTTACAATTCAGGGGAGTGGTTTTGACGGACAGACCAGGCTGAGCCTGATACCCGATTCCGGCAGCCGAATGTTTATTGTCGGGAGTCTGGATACTCCCGGTACAGCAAGTTCGGTGATTGTAGAGAATAACTATGCCTACATGGGAGATGTGGGAGAATTTCAGATTGTTGATATTACTGATCCAACGCAGATGCGAATTGTTGGCGCAGTTGTTACCCCGGATTGGGCCAGGGGAATCGATGTGCAGGGGGAGTTTGCCTATGTGGCTGATGGGGAGAGCGGTCTGCAGATCATTGATATCAGCAATCCAGCGCAACCATCCATTGTTGGTTCTGTGGATACCCCCGGCTACGCCTGGAGTGTGGTGGTGGCAGGGGCAACGGCGTATGTGGGAGATTATAACGGTGGTCTACAGGTAATTGATGTAAGTGATGCTACCCATCCCAGCATCACAGGATCCACATCCACACCATACCCTGCCCTTGGTCTGACGCTTGCGGATGGAATGGTATATGTTGCCTGTGGGGTAAATGTGAATGGCGGCTTGCAGATTATTGATGTTTATAATGCTGCCAACCCGTTGAAAAAGGGCTTTGTACGATCTCCGGGATACGCCAAGGATGTTGCTGTCGCAGGTGATATAGCCTATATGACAGACTTTACGGGAGGCCTGCAGGTAATTGATATTTCTGATCCCCTCACTCCGATCATTGCAGGCTCGCTGGATACCCCAAGTTATGCCGAGGGAGTGACAGTACAAGACAGTCTGGTCTATGTGGCCGATTATCACACCGGTCTCCTTGTGATTGATGCCTCTGAGGCGGCAAATCCCTTTATTGTGGGCATGTTCGATAGTCCCGGTGATGTAGTCGATGTGTTTGTGATTGACAGTATCGCCTATATTGCTGATGAAGCAGGTCTGAAACTGATCGATATCTCTGAACCGGCTGTCTCAGGACTTGTTGGCTCGGCCATGACCCAGCGAGAAGCATACAGTGTTGTGTATGACGGCAGCCATGCATTTGTAGCAGATGTCTACGGGGTTGAAATTGTCGATGTCAGCAGTCCTGCCCAACCAGTTATCCTGGGGAAAATAAATACCCCC
Source organism: Desulfocapsa sp. (assembly GCA_029935135.1). Classification (GTDB taxonomy): domain Bacteria; phylum Desulfobacterota; class Desulfobulbia; order Desulfobulbales; family Desulfocapsaceae; genus Desulfocapsa. The sequence goes on along the minus strand of JAOZKX010000388.1, from coordinate 1,442 downwards.
GGTGATGCCTATGATGTTGCCGTAATAAACAGTACAGCCTTTGTGGCCGATGGAGAGAACGGGCTGCAGTTGATTGATATCAGTGAGGCGGATTCACCTGTGCTCGGGGAAGCCTTTTCTATTCCTGGCCGTGCCACTGTTGTCACTATCTCAGGCAACAGGGCCTATGTTGCAGACAGCCAGAACGACATTCTCTATATCGTCGATATCAGCGATCCTGATGCTCCCCGGGAAGTGGCAACCATCGGTATTCCCGGGACAGTAAATGATATCGCTGTGGTTGGCAACCTCATCTATCTGGCAACCTCTCAGGCCGGTTTTCGTATCTACGATATCAGTGACCCGCTGACTCCTGTACCCCTGGGCTCTGTGACCACCATTTCTGATGTGACAGGTGTGCTTGTGGATGCAACGACTGCCTATGTCAGCACGGGTAAAGGCAGTCTGGAAATTATTGATGTCAGTATAGCGGCAAGCCCGACTATCCTGGGGAGTATTGATCTTCCGGAGTATGCCTGGAACCTGACGATGGTCAATGGAACGGTACATGTTGCCGCCGGAAACAGTGGCCTGCATAGCATTGATGTCAGTGATCCTGTCAATCCTGTTCTCATCGGTTCGGCAGTTACCCCGGGCTGGGCAAGATCAGTAGTTGTTGAAGGAGGCACGGCTTTTGTGGCAGACTGGCATTCCGGATTCAGCACCATCCCGGTTCCCGTTGAAATCTCAGCTATAACGGTGAGCGACAGCACGAGTATCACTGCTGTAATTCCAGCTCCACCCACTGCAGGGCATTACAATCTGCGATCTTTTACTGGTTTGGAAGAGGATACTCTCGCCGGAGCTGTCACCTACACAGACAATATCAACCTGCTCACCTCCAAGGCCATCATTGTTGCAGGGGGCGGGCCGGAGGCGGGGTTGGAAATATGGCAGGAGACCATGGCATACGCTGATTATGCCTATGAAAATTTGCTGTACCAGGGCTATCGACATGAGGATATCTATTATATCACTGCCGATGCCACAGCTCCCGGGAGGGATGCGGATGCAGTCAATGCCAATGATCTGCTGGATGCAATCAATTGGGCTGCCAGTGATCCCAATGGTGGAGATCTATTGATATATCTGGCCGATCATGGAGAGACAGATCGTTTTCTGATACGGGGCGGAGCAACACCTGAGTATGTCACTGCAGCACAGCTGGACAGCTGGCTTGATGATTTTCAAACCGCTTTGCCGGGGAAGGTTATTCTGCTCTATGATGCCTGTCGATCCGGCAGTTTTATTCCCCAGGTCAGACCACCGGCCGGGAAAACAAGGATAACGATAAGCAGCAGTACTTCGCAACAGGTTGCCTATTACCTAAGTCCGGAGCATTCTTTCTCCTCCCACTTCTGGGCGACCTTTTCAGGAAAATCCGGTAGCCGGGCAAATCTTTT
>JAOZKX010000056.1:7791-9165 GCA_029935135.1 Desulfocapsa sp. | reverse complement strand
GTTACATTCTTTTTACGATGCTCTGGAAAAGATTATTCAGAATGATCTGTCAAGTGAGGATGAAAAACGACTCCTTCTAACAGAGGTCGAAAAGTTTAATTTCTTCAAGAAAAAAATTGCTTCTGCTGGCACAGGTGCAAAAGCAAAATCTGACCAGACGAGTGTTGCTTCTAAGAGTCCGGCGCCAGCATTTGCAGCAAGTGAGGAAAGCCGCCAGCCAGTTGGAGAGGATGATGATAAAGTTGCGGCCGATGTAGAGTCTCGCCTGGATTCTGTTTTTGGGGATGAGGCTGGTACAGGATCTGTTGCGGCAGATTCTGATAAATCTGCCCTTGCAGGGGTTGATGTTGAAACCGAAGCTGATGACGAATCCGATGAAGATGCATTACCATTAGAGGGTGGAGCAGTGGCCCCTGCATTAGCTGGTGCTGATGAGGAAAGTAGCTTTAGTGTTGAAAGTCTGGCTGAAAAATTGGCCGATAGTGGTGAGGAAGAAATAGCTGAGACAGAAGGACCTGCTGCAGAAACAGTTGCAGGGGTTGATGTTGAGTGTGAGGCAGATGATGATTCTGATGAGGATGCGCTTCCAACAGAAGAAGGTGGGCTTGCTCCTGCACTGTCTGGTAGCGATGAAGATTCAGGTTTTAGTGAAGAACTTCATTCTGCAGATATTGATACAGATGCCGAAGGTGATCTGGAAAATCGCTTGGATTCATTCTTTGACGATGAAATTGAATCCTCTCTTGATGGTGTGAAAGCTGAAGAAGCTCTTTCTACAGAGGAAGAAGTGTCAGATGGTTTATCTTTCCTGGATGATGATGAACCCGCTCCTGCCTTTGCCGACAGTCCTGTAGAATCAGAAGTTGGGGTAGCAGCAGTGGCAGAAGAAGTCTCGGAAGGCTTATCCTTCCTGGATGAGGACGAACCTGATGACAGTTCTGTCGCCTCGGAAGCTACTGAAGAAGCACTTGCAGGTGTTGATGTTGAGTGCGAAGCAGATGATGATTCTGATGAGGATGCACTTCCCACTGAAGAGGGTGAGCTGGCCCCAGCACTGTCTGGTGATGATGAAGATTCCTTTGTTGTCGAGGAAGAAGTCGCAGAAGGTCTATCCTTTTTGGATGATGAACCTTCTCCGGCTCTGGAAGAAAGCCCTGCAGAGTCAGAAGTTGTTGAAGAGACAGTTGAAGAAGAGGTTTCCGACGGCCTGTCATTCCTGGATGATGATGAACCTGCACCTGCCCTGGAAGAAAGCCCTGCAGAGTCAGAAGTTGTTGAAGAGACAGTCGAAGAGGAAGTATCCGACGGCCTGTCCTTCTTGGATGATGATGAACCTGCACCTGCCCTGGAGGAAAGCCCAGCAGAGTCAGAAGT
>JAOZKX010000056.1:0-7691 GCA_029935135.1 Desulfocapsa sp. | reverse complement strand
CTGGATGATGATGAACCTGCACCTGCCCTGGAGGAAAGCCCAGCAGAGTCAGAAGTTGTTGGAGAGACAGTTGAAGAGGAAGTATCCGACGGCCTGTCCTTTCTGGATGATGATGAACCTGCACCTGCCCTGGAGGAAAGCCCAGCAGAGTCAGAAGCTGTTGCAGAGGAAGTATCCGACGGCTTGTCCTTCTTGGATGATGATGAACCAACTCCTGCCCTGGAAGAAACTCCTGTAGAGCCGGAAGTTGTTGACGAGACAGTCGCTGATGAAGTATCCGAAAGTCTGTCCTTCCTTGGTGAGGAAGAATCTTCTTCAGCCCATGAGGAGCAGGAATCAGCTTCTGATATTGAAGAAGCTGACGAAGAACAAATTCAATTCTCAGTTCCAGGGGAACAGGTTGCTGATACAACTCCTGATGATACAGTTGCTGAGGCTGACGAAGAAGAAATTATAGATTTTATGGTTCCCGGAGGGGATGCTGTTTCGCAGCAGGAACTTTCCACAATGGATTCTGAGGAGAGTGAGGAGGTCATCTTTGAGGTTGTTGATGATGATGTTGACCTTGATCCTTTGCCGCAAATTGATGAGTCAGTGGTGTTTAGCGAAGTAACGGAGGATGGTGATGAAAAGCTGGACGCTATGCAACAAGCAATTTATGCTCTTCAGGATGATACAAGTGATACAGTTATCCAGAGTTTGCTTGATGTGATCAATGCTGAAAGAAAACAGACAACTGTGACAAGTAGTGACAAAATATTTTTACAGCTCTTGTCAACAACTTGTCAACAGATTGAAAAAGAGGGGCGTGACTCATCTGCTGCAATGGTAAAATTGATTGCCACTGTTTATAAAGAGATGAAAGAGAGTCAATCTGCTCCTCTGTCTGAGAAAACGCAGGAAAAAATAATGGAATGCACCTCCCAGGTACTGATTATTCTGCAAAAATAACAATCACCAGTATCGTTACATATTGTACGCCAAGGTCTGCTCTTTGAGCAGGCCTTTTTGCGTTTTAGTATCGTATCCCACAAAACTGTAATGAAAAACAGGTAAACGAGGTACGAGACTCTGAGAAAACATAAAGTAGTAGTATTATGAAGAAGCAATGAGTTGTTTTGCTTCTTCCAAAGGGGAAAAATATGAAAAAACTGATCGTGGTAAGTCTGCTTATTATCTGCGGCGGTGCTGGTCTGCTTTATCAACTGTCTGTTAAACAGCATCATCAGCTGTTATCTGCTTCCCAGTTCCTTCCTGAGAATGTGTTGTTGTATGCTGAACATCAGGATGTAGCACGAATTTATAAAGAATTTAAACAATCAAAGCTTGGACAAACTCTTGCTGATATGGATATTCTTGAAGTGATCCGGGAGTTGGGGGTGCCTGCTGACCAGGTGAGTGAAGCACAGTCAATAGTTGACAAGGTGAGCACTTTTATTGATGGGCCCGTTTTTAACGAACTACTGGGAAAGGAGTTTGCTGTTGCTCTCTACCCGGCAAAGTCTTTTCCCACTGGTAACCCGGCACTTGCCCTTGAAGAACGGCTTATTCTTATTGCCCGTCCCCGTCATAATGTACAGGTTTTGGAATTCCTCTCTTCCTTGATTGCTGATGACATAGAAAAGAGTACTGTTCAATATGGCAGCTATACAATCAGTCGTTATAAACTTGATGAAACAAGAACTGTTTCTGCGGTTACTGTGCAGGATCTGGTTCTACTGGCCATCGATGAACGATTAGTACGCAAGAGTCTGGATTTATATGATGAGAAAACGGCAACTCTTGAGCAGAATGTTGAGTACAGACGCCTGCGCAAGAGGTTGGAATTGTCTAAACTGTTTACTTATATTTCCTTTTCTTCACTTTTAGAACAGGGTCGCATGATTTCAGAAAAACTTTCTGATGAAGAAAAAAATGAATTCCTATCCCTCCTGGAACAATGGAAGGGGTGGGGAGGAGCAGCTTATGGTGTGTGGAAAGAAGGAAGTTTGCTTCAGGAAAAGGCATTGATTCATTACGATATCGGTAAGCTGGATCCGAGAATTGTAAAGCTCTGTTCTGTACAGCCTTCCAAAAATGAAACCCTTTCGATGGTACCGGCTGAGGTTCTTTTTTACTACTGGACTAACACCCTTAATTTACCTCTTCTCTGGGAAATATATTCGTCAATACTTATAAAACACTCCGGGGACATGGATCTGCTGCATCAGGAAATTCTGGATGTTACCGGGGTTGAATTTGAAGAACTACTAGAAATGATAGGACATGAGGTTGCAGTACTTGTGCAGGATATTGACAGTAACGGCATCCCCCTGCCCAAAGCTGCCCTTATTGTGAAGGTAACGAACCCCCAGCAGTTTATGGGGGCATTTAACAAAATATTGGTCGCTGCAGATATTCCTATCAGTGAAAAAGAGTACAAAGGTGTGGATATTTCCTATTGGGGAGTTGCCCCTCAGTCAGGATTACAACCCGCTTTCTCTTTCCAGGATGAGTATCTGTTTATCTCAAACAGCACAGATGTTATTAAACAAATTATTGATCTCCAGGCCAATGGCAGTAAGAGCTTTCTTGAAAAAGATTCTGTGCAAAGGGTCACCGGCAATTGGACTCTAGAGAACTCTGTCGCTTTCGTTGACATTGCAGGCTTGGCTGAAGTCCTGAAAAACCTTGCCTCATGGGCAGGTTCTATGGCATCCCTGCAGGGGCCTGAAGCTGAACGATCTGCCAACACTGTTATCAATCAAATTGTTTTTCCTCTTCTTGATGGTATTGGAATGTATTCTACATTAGGATCAAGGAGTATTATAGAAGATAATACGATTATCCTGGAATCAACGATTAGTGTTCATGAATGAATTGGAGTAGATGATGGAAAAACTTGTTGAAGAATTGCGCCAGATTGTCCCTTTTCAGGATACAACAGATATTGGCGATATTGTCCTTATTGTATCCAAAGAACCACAGATGCTTGTCTATGCTCTTGTCACTGATATCAGCAGAGACACCAGTCGGAAGAATGAGTGGTGGCATGTGAGCCTGACTTTTCTTGCTGTCCCGCCACAGGAAATAACATGGACACTACGCACCCCGCAGATGACTGGTATGGAGATCTTTACCATGGGAGGTGAAGAGCGTTTTGTAAAGGCTGTTAATCTTGCTCCCAGCATAAAGCCAATAGCGGATGCCAGCAGTGAAAAACAGGATGCGGGCAGCAGTAAAAAGGGTTTCTTGAAACGGGTGAAATAGTGAGCAGTTGGTCCGAGCGATCCCTTATTGAAAATATCAGCAGAGTCTGTTCCGGTTCACACAAAGGTTTAGTGAAAGGTATTGGTGATGATTGTTGTGAAATTTCTAAACAGGGATCCTGGTTAATCAGTACCGATACTTTGGTGGATTCCATTCACTTTGATCGCAGATGGCATCCTCCCGCCCTCCTTGGCCGGAAATCAGTAGCTGTAAATCTTAGTGATATTGCTGCCATGGGCGGTAGGCCTTATTTCGTTCTCCTTTCCCTCTGTTTACCGGTTGATCTCGATGGGGAATGGATTAACCAGTTTCTTGACGGTGCCCATGAAATACTGCAAGAATTTGATACGCAGCTTATCGGTGGTGATACCGTCAAAGGAAAAGAACTGGTCATAACTGTTACAGTTTTTGGTCAACCCCAGCAGTGTGGAAGTATTTACCGCAATGGGGCATCCATTGGTGACAGCATATGGGTATCTGGTGTACTTGGGTCTGCAGGTGCAGGCCTTGAACTGCTGGCCGCAGAAACAAAAGAAAGAATGCTTGATGGTATGAGTCGATATCAAGCCCTTATTAATGCACATTTAAATCCTCTTCCCCGTATAGAGTATGGTCTTGATCTGGCTCAAAGCAAGATGGTTACTGCAATGCAGGATATTTCTGATGGCCTGGCCACTGATATGGCCCATATTTGTAATGCTTCAAGGGTAGGCGCCTCACTTGAAAAGAATCAAATCCCCTTTCATTCAGCACTGCCGGCGGCTGCCATGTTGTTGAACAGGAGTATAGAAGATTTTATCCTGCGAAGCGGTGAAGATTACGAACTGCTTTTTACCGTAAAAAAGGAGTGTGAAAAAGAGTTCCTTCGCTTTATGGAAGAAAAAGGACAAACAGCCCACCAGATCGGAATGATTCGAGCTGGTGAGGGAGTCTTTCTGCAGACAGAATCAGGGGAAGAAGAAATAAGCTTTCAGGGGTATGAGCATTAATAGCTCGCCTTCTTATTGCGGAAACAAATTTAAGATTACCTTTTTACCCTCGATCTGGAACTGTCGATACTTTGTTTTTGATTGGTCAAGCATTCGTTTCGATGCAATAACAGAGTCACTTTCCCCATATTTATCAGACATATAGATTATTTCTTTTATCCCTGACTGGATGATCACTTTTGTACATTCATTACATGGGAAAAGTCCAACATATATCCTGCATCCTTTCAGATTATAGGAGATGGAGTTGAGCACGGCATTCAGCTCAGCATGGCACACATAGGGGTATTTTGTGTCAAGAAAATCACCTTCCCGTGCCCAGGGGAGTTCGTCATCGGAACATCCCCAAGGAAAGCCGTTATAGCCAACACCCACAATTTTATTGTCTGCATTGGCTACACAGGCACCAACCTGCGTGCTTGGGTCCTTGCTGCGTTGTGCGGACAGCAAGGCAACGGCCATAAAATATTCATCCCAGCAGAGGTAGCCCTGTCGTTTTTGAGTTATGGTCTTCATGGTCTGTGTTATTTTACATATAAGGAATCCAGGTTCTGATAATTCCCTGCAGTTCCTGCTTGTTTTTAAGATCCCGGAGAAACTGGTTTGCCTGATCCAGTAGTTCACTGTCCTCTTTTCGAATTCCCCAGGCATTAAACTCCTCTGTGGCAAGGGTTAAGATGGGGGTCAGTTTCTGGTTTTCATTGATTGCAGCGTAGTGACATACCATTGGTGCATCGTAGACAAAGGCATCAATATCCTTATTGATAAGTGCTTTTACAGCATCTTCTGATTTAGTGAATGATTTTATTTTTACCCCATTGATGGTTTGGGTAATAAAAAGATCTCCAGTGGTATCTTTTACTGTTCCAATGACATAGCTGGAATTCATTAAGCTGTAAATTCCGGTTGAAAAGTGATGTTTTTCCTGGAGTCGAACAAGAAGGATCTGCCCTGAACGAAGATATGGGTCACTAAAGGCAATACGATATTTTCTGGCGTTGGTGATGGACATTCCAGACATAATAATATCTATTTCATTGTTTTCCAGGGCTTCAATCTGCTTTTCCCATTGTACTTCAACGAACTTTACCTGTTTACCGATAAAGCGGCCAAGACGACGGGCAAGATCAGCTTCCAGGCCCGTTAATTTCCCGTTCTTTTTGTAAATAAGTGGAGGGGCATTGGCTGAGACACCGACTCGTAAAATAGATGGGTCAGGGGCAATTTTTACGGATTGAATACCATCTGCCGATGTAACGCACGATGATAAGATAAAGGAAAGTGCGAGAGACAGCAGTAACAGAAAAAGACGAGAGATATTTTTATTGGGGTTCATTGATTATTCTCCTGGTCGTTGCGAGTAGTTTTACGGCGTTTTCGCCAGTTGATGACACCGGATACTTTATCTATAAACTGTTTAATCGTTTGAAAATAGAGCATACCACCAGTGGATATCATTGTGTTATGTTCGGCTCCGGGAATAACTATAAATTCCTTTGCTTTTGCACCGCAGTGGGATTGAAGGTTTTCTGCCTGACCCGCTGGGATGAGTTCGTCTCTGGCGCCATGAAGAATAAATGTAGGTATTGTAACTTTCTCAATCTTTTGTAGATTATTAAAACCGTGTTCTTCTGTAAGACCCATTTCGTCAACACGAATACCAAGACTTTTGGCAAGGGGGATGGTGTTGGCAATCCCACTTTCCAGAAGCAGTCCCTTGATATCGTCTTTGTGGCGAGTGGCAAGGTCAATGGCTGCAACTGAGCCAAGAGAACGGCCCATTAAAAAGAGTTTTCCTGCATACTTGTTGTAAGACAGCCAGTTTTGGATCTCCTTAAATAATACCTCAGCATCAGCAAGCATATTAGTGACATTCGGTGTTCCATCACTCCAGCCATATCCACGATAATCGGTGACCAGCAGGTTCATACCGGCACTATTATACATTGGGCCGATTTCATCATAATCTGCAGCCAGTTCACCATTCCCATGAAAATAGATAATATTAGGTGCCTTGAGATCCTGTATGAAAAAACGGCAGCCAATGATAATTCCCGGCTCCACTTCTATGTCCACATCTGTTGCTCCGACCGGGAGAACTGTACGCTCGATTTGTTGTGGAAAAAAGATGGCGGAAAGGATGGATGGTGTGTCAAGTAATGAGTAATCCTGCATGCAAAACTCCAATTAAAAAGTTGCTTCTCAATCTATTTAAGGTATTCTTTAAGCATCTGTTCAATATTCTCTAATAATGAATGAACAACTATACGGAAATTTACAAAAAAAATCCAGCTTGGAGGTTAATATGACAACTTTTACTCTACATCCCATGGTAATTGGTACGAAAGTTTTCGATAAAGGAATGATGACCTACCAGCATGACTATGGAAAAGAGTACACAATTCCCATTTACAGCTGGTATCTTGAAGGGGGGGATAAGAAGATCCTTGTGGATACTGGAGAGATGCATCCAATTCAGTCGGAAGATAGAGATCAGGCAATTGGCGGAAAAGTTGTAACCTTTGAAGAGGGGCTGGCACAATGGGATTTAAAGCCGGAAGATATAGATATCGTGATTCATACCCATCTCCATAATGACCATTGTGAAAATGATTACAAGTGTACGAATGCTCAGTTTTATATACATGAAAAAGAACTGGAACATATCCGTGATCCACATCCCCTGGATTTTCGCTATCTGGAAGATTTTATCTATGAGATCAGTGAAGCAGATCAGATTCGTACTGTGGTTGGGGATAGTGAAATTGTTCCTGGTATCAGAGTACTTCATACTCCAGCCCATACGGCGGGTGGGCTTTCTGTTGCCATAGAAACAGCAAAGGGAACTGCAATTATAACGGGATTTTGCTGTCTGCTGGAGAATTTTTATCCACCTAAGCAGGTGACAGCTATGGAGATGGAAGTGATTCCACCTGGCACCCATATTAATGTGAACGATGCCTATGATATGATGCTGAGGATTAAAGAAGAGGCTGATATCCTGCTACCGCTCCATGAACCTAAATTTGCATCAATGGCTTCTATCCCCGAGTAAGAGGGGGGACTGTTATTTGGAGCAGCACTTTTTGTATTTCTTCCCAGATCCGCATGGGCAGGGTTCATTTCTGCCTACCTTTACGGTTGAGGATCTGGACTCTCCATCCAGGTAATACCAAAGATTTTCCTGTTTGATAAAATTGCTTTTTTCGTGCATCCTGCAGAGGTGTCCAGAGCTTAAAAAGCTGGCTGTGAATGTGACAGTACCATCACTGTCTGCAGGTAAACCTTTCTCGCATTCCTCCACCTGAAGGTCAAGCCATTGGATTGGATCATTTTCCAGGTCCAGTTCTGCAGGTCGTGTTTCTTTTGCCCAACTGGTCAGTATATAGTCAGCATTTGCCAATGTGTATGCAGTATAGCGCGAGCGCATAAGCTGTTCGGCTGTGCTTGCCT